>JAGVUW010000500.1 GCA_019136035.1 Verrucomicrobiota bacterium
GGCGGCAGGCGCGGCAGGGCGTCGCGGGCCGCCATCTCGGCGAGGGTCTCGGCGGACAGCGCCGGCTCGGCCGGCAGGGCGCCCAGGACGTAGAGGGCGTCGTTGGCCCAGAACAGCCCGCCGGAGACATTCCCGATCAGGTACGAGGTCTCGCCGGTCCAGTGCTCGGGGTTGCCGGGGACCTGCTGGAAGGCGTACTGGCTGCCGGGGCCGCTGCACCAGGCCTGCAGGGCCTCGCGGTAGGCCTCCGGTGCGGCGGCGTGGCGGGCCGCGTAGGCGACGGCCTTGCGCAGGAGATCGCCGGCACCGCGCGAGCCCGGCGCCAGGGCCGCGTCGGCCGCACGCTGCAGGCTGGCGGCGACGGCCTCGTCGCCGGTGAGGTAGACGTACTCGAGCATCGCGTGCAAGCCGCCGAAGCAGTGGAAGAACATGTTCGGTTCATTGAGGCCCTTCGCCGGGCCGGTAGCCTTGCCGTCGGGGAAGCCGACCGGCGTCGAGATGGCAATGCCCTCGGGCGTCGCGAGGGCGCGCATGTACTCGCGCAGGGTCCGCCCCAGCTCGGCGTCGCCGGTGATCTCCCAGCGCGTCAGCAGGCCGTAGCTGCGGCCGCTGTGCGCCGCGTGCACCGTGCAGGGCTCCTTGAGGAACCAGCCCTCGGTCAGGACGCGGTTCCACTCGCGGGTACGCGCCTCGCCGGTGAGGAGGTAGTGGAAGCGCTGTTCGGTGAAGGTCGTCTGGCGCTCCTCGTGGTTGCCGTCGCTCCAGTGCTGGACGCCATGCCGCGTGCCCTGGCCGAACCAGCGCCCGGCGTGGCGGGCGTCGACGTCGCGGGCGTGGCGGGCATTGGCCTCGATGAAGAAGAAGAGGTCACGCCGGCCGGTGCGCAGGTACATCAGCGACATGAAGTGGTTGACCAGGCCCTCGGTGTTGCTCCAGCCCCAGCGGCCGTTGTCGTAGGCCCAGTCGTTCTGGGTGAAGTAGTCCTGCTGCGCCGGGTACTGGGCGCCGGGCGTGACCGCGGCCCGGTCGGCTTCCGGCAGGGCCAGGATGCTCGCCAGGGTCTCCGGCGGGAAGATGCGCCCGTAGCCGCTGCGGTAGTGGTGCTGCACATCGCCGTAGTCCCACATCCCGTACCAGCCCCAGGCGCGCTGGTGGAACAGCCACCAGTCGGCCAGGTCCACGGTGGCGCGGTTCAGCCGCGCGAACGCCTCGCCGTCGGCCGGCGCCAGGGGCATGGTGACGCCGGTCTCGGCATACCACGGCCAGCCGGCGTAGAGGAGCGGCCGGCTCTGGATATCGGCGGCCACAGCCGCGACCGCCGCGGCCTCGGCGCCGGACGGGTGGCAGACCAGCCAGGTCTCGTGACTGCGGCTGACGCCCTTGAAGGGATCCTGGGTGTAGTACTTATCGACCACCCAGCGCTGGTCCGCCGGGGTCGACTCGCCCTGACCCTGGTGCGGGTAGAGGCTGTAGCGCCGGCAGTCCATCAGCGGCGCGGAGTCGGGCCAGTAGAGGATCTCCAGGGCCTGCCCCGCGGCGTCGTAGCGCAGCTCCTTCGGGGCTTCCTGCCAGAAGTCGCGCTGGACCACGCTGACACCCCCGGAGGCGTCCTGGACCTGCAGCCAGCCGCGGCTCTGGGCGCCGGTGCCCAGGACTTCGGGCCAGGCGGCGTCGGGGGCACGCCGCCAGACGCGCGAGGCGAGGTGGCTGTCCTGTCGCAGCCCGACCTGGCCGCTCGCCGCGACCTCGTGGATGGCGCTGCCGCCGAGGCGGCACTGGCTCGCGGCCGGGTCCAGCGCCAGGGGCAGGCGCAGGCCGAGGCGGCGCACGAAGGCCGTCCGCGGGTCGTCATGGAGGAACTCGACGGTGTGAGTAATCTTGATGAGCGGCCGGCCGGCCCAGGCCTCGAGGCGCAGGATCACGCGCGCCGGCTCGGCGGCCTCGGCGAGGCCCTCGAGGCGGACCACGGCGCGCAGGCCGTCGGACTCCTCGACGTCGATGCGGGTGATCGCAACCGGGCCGGGGTCGGCCGCGCCCTGCGGGTGGGTGGTACCGGTGGCATAGCCCTCCGGTCCCGGCCTGAAGAAGTCGACGAAGGCCTGCGCCTGGCCGTCATCACGGACCCTCTCACGGCCCTCGCAGCGCAGCCCGGCGAGCCACTGCCGGCCCGGTCGCAGGCGCACCTGCAGCGGGCCGGTGTCGATGCTGACCTGGTCGCCCTCGGGGCGCACCGCGACGCCCGCCTCGAGGGCGCCGCGGCGGACCTCGGGGCCGAAGACCAGGCGGTACGACTCGGCCGCCGCGCCCCCCGCGCGCGTCGTCAGGCGCAGAGCCGCCTCACGGCCGTCACCACGACCCGACGCGGCGCGCACGCCGCCCGGCTGCCGCGGGAAGATCAGCAGGAGCCACTTGATCGACTGGTCCGGCCAGTAGGCCAGGGCCCGCGTGTCGAGGGGCACCTCGGCCGCGCCGGCAAAGAGGCGGACCTGGTCGGGCTGCGTCACCGCGCCCCGCGGCAGGGGCACCCCGCTCTCGACCATCGGTGTCAGCTCGGCCGGGCCGGGCGCGGGCTCGGCCCAGAGGGCCGCCGTGGTGTCGACCCGCGGCCAGGCATCCGCCGGTCCGGGCAGCGCCGCCGCAGCCGGCTCGGGCTGCCAGCCGTCGGCCCGCCAGGCGTCGTGGAGGTCCTGCTCGGGCTGCTCCAGGCACTCCTCGCCGGCAAAGAAGACCCAGTCCAGGCGGTGGGGAGCGCCGAAGAGCTCCGGCGCCAGATCGGCCCGCAGGGGCGCCGCCGGATGGCTTGGCGCGAGCAGACAGACACGGCCGGTGCCGCCCTCGGCGGCGTCGACCTCGAGGCACTTCGGCGCCCGGCGGGCCGGGTCGCGGTAGGCCAGCGTCACGCCGCCGCTGCGGTCGTAGGCCGTCATCCAGCCCGGCGCCTGACGGCCCCGGAAGCCGGTCAGGGCCGCCGTCGAAAGGCTCTCGCTGCGGCGCAGCGCGAAGCCGGTCGGGCTCTCCTGGTCGACATGGAAGTACCGCCAGGTGTTGCGGTCGGGCTGGGTCAGGAAACGCACATGCGTATGGAAGTCATAGCGGTAGCGGATGTCCTCGCGCACGCCCTGGTCGCCCATGAGAACGACGCGCTTGCGCTCGTCCAGCGCCAGGGGCAGCTCCATCGCCAGGTGGCGCAGGTAGACCTGGTCGAAGGCGCCGACCGGCCGCACCGCCAGGTCGACGCCGACCCGGCGCGCGCCCGCCGTGAAGCGGTAGTCCAGGGTGATCTCGAGGTGGCCATCCTGGCCGGCGAAGCCGAGCCGGCCCTCGACCTTGACCGCGGCAACGCCGTCGCCCGGCTCGAGGCGCACGCCGCGGCACTCCCAGCGGCCATCGATCGGGGCACCGGCGGCGCCGGACGGCCGCGCCGCGTCGCGGCTGCCGTCGTAGCCGTCAAGGCGCACGATCGAGGCGGAGACCGGCGGACGGTCCGGCGCCCGCACCAGGGTCTTCTCGCCGGCCTGGACGGCCAGCAGGGCGCCCTGCCCGCGGCTCAGCGCGGCCGTCAGCGCCCCCGTGTCGATACTCACCGCGGTCGCGGTCTCGCTCACCTGCAGCCTGGGTTTCACGGCCTCTCCTCCTGCGCTGAGATACCGGGTTTCGTCGCCGGGCTGGGGAGCCCGGGCCTGGTCATAGAGATGCACCTGATCGATGGCACCCACGAAGGGGTCGTAGCGACCGCCCTTGGCGCCGAGGTGCAGCGCCCCGCCGGGGTCGATGGCGTGGTCCCACGACTCCTGACCGACCAGATTGCCGTCGAGGTAGAGCCGCAGCTCCGGGCGCTGGAAGGTCGCCGTGATGCGGTGCCACTGCCCGGGGACCATCCCGGAGCCGTACAGGTCAACGCGCTCGCGCTCGCCCTTGAGGCCGACGTAGAAGCGGCCCTCGGGCACGACGGCGATGCGGTAGACCTCGCCCTGCTTGTCCAGGACGCAGCCCTGCTCGGCGACCGCGTCGACCCGCAGCCAGACGTCGACGGTCAGGCCCTCCCGCCGGACCAGCCGATTCGAGGGCGGCGCGGTGATGGCCACGGCGCCGTCGAACCGCGCCGCCTGGCCGGTCGGGCTGGGCACCGCCGCCAGGCCGGCCGGCACGCGGGCATGGGTGCCGCCGCCGGAGAGGTCGCGCACCAGACGCGTCCCGGGCGGCGCACCGAGGTCGTACACCAGTACGGGCACCGCCTCGCCGGCCGGCGCCAGAGAGCCGACCAGGAGCATTCCCAGCGACCACCAGGCAGAGCGTATCATGGGCCGTCTCCTCTCGCCGCCACACCGCGAATCCCCACCCGAGCGCCGCCGCAGCGGTCGACACCGTGCCTCAGCCCGCGATGGCACGCAGGCGTTGCGGCATGTCCTCGTAACTGAACAGCCGGTTGAACTCGAGCAGCCCGGAGAGGGCGCGCGACTGGCTGCTGAAGCCATGCTCGTGGATCACCGCCACCGGGTTCAGGCCGCCGACGACGATGGCACCGGCGCGGCCTTCGTTGACCGGTATATCGAGCACCGGCCGGCCGCCCTGCCCGATCTCCAGGAAGGCGCCCAGGCCGATCTCGGCCAGACGCTCGGCCAGCATCGCAACCACCCCGCAGCTCCCGGCCGGGACCTCACGGAAACTCGCACCGACGCGGCCGCTCTCAGCCCCCACCGCGCCGCGGCAGTCGGTCATGCCGCTGCGAATGAAGATCTCCAGGGGGTCGATGCTGGTGCCCTCGTAGTCGATGATCTCGACGAAGTGCTGCGGCCGGTTGCCGCAGACCTGCAGAAGACCGCCAAAGCGCGACCGCGTCGGGATGCCATGCTTGAGCAGGACGCCGTTGAGGGTGATCGAGCATACCGTGCAGAAGCCGATGCGGCCGGCCGGGACCACCGTCGAGCCGATGCTCTCGCCGGGGGCGAGCAGACAGACGCGCGTCCCCATGGCCAGGCCGCGGGCGAAGACGGCGCTGACCTCGTCCAGGCAGGCGCGGAGCTCCGCGGGGCCGACCAGGGAGGTGTTGACGACCACCTGGCCCGAGCGCGTCGCCAGGTCGAAGTCCATGGCGTAGGTCATCTCGTCGATCTTGGCCGACAGGAAGCCGACGCGCTGCCAGAGCCGCGAGGCGCGGAGTTCCTCGCGGCCGGCGGCGGTGATGACGGCGCCGCGTTTGCCGTGGCTCTCGGCCAGGCCGCGCGACTCCATGTCATTAAGGTAGAGGCGTACCGTGCGCTCGCTGAGGTCCTGGCCGGCCTGGGCGAGAATGCCGGCGATCTTCACGGCGCTCTGCGGACGGTCGCTGTCCTGGAGCACCCGCAGCGTCGCCAGGTAGTTCTCGCCCTTGCGGTCCATGCGGGTCTCCCCCGGTTGGTCCTTAGCCTGACCTATTCACGCGCCACGTGACGGCTCGTGAACAGGCCGCCCTTCGGGCTTCGACGCGAGGCACTTGCGGCCTCCTGCTCAGGGCTAACCTTGAGCAGGCGGCGCGCCGCGACGCACGTCGAAACTTGCGCCGCAACGAATTGCGGCGCAAGTGGATGGTGAGCGAAGCATCCGCGCTTCGCGAATCATCCAGGTCAGGGCAGCGCCGCCAGCATGCGGTTGATCGAGGCGGCGGCCTGACGGCCCTGCCCCATCGCCAGAATCACGGTGGCCGCACCCAGGACGATGTCCCCTCCGGCGAAGACGCGGTCCATCGAGGTCTTGCCGTCGGGATCGATGAGGATGTTGCCCCACTTGTTGAGCTTCAGGTCCGGCGCGGTCGAGGTCAGCAGTGGATTCGAGCCGTTGCCGATGGCGACGATGACCGTATCGGCCTCGAGCAGGAACTCGCTGCCGGGTATGGCCACCGGCCGGCGCCGGCCGCTGTCGTCCGGCTCGCCCAGTTCGTACTTCAGGCACTCGATGCCGGTGACGCGGCCATGCTCGTCGCCGAGGATGCGGGTCGGGTTCTGCAGGAGGCGGAACTCGATGCCCTCCTCCTTGGC
>JAGVUW010000258.1 GCA_019136035.1 Verrucomicrobiota bacterium
GTGGCCTCGAACCTCTTCGGCGATATCCTCAGCGACCTCGCCGGAGCCCTGGTCGGAAGCCTCGGCCTGGCCGCCAGCGCCAACATCAACCCGGAACGCATCTACCCCAGCCTCTTCGAGCCCGTCCACGGCTCCGCCCCCGACATCGCCGGCAAGGGCATCGCCAACCCCATGGCATCGGTCCGCAGCGCCGGACTGATGCTCAGTTTCCTCGGCGAAGGCGAGGCCGGCGCCATCCTCGAGAGTGCCGTGGCCGATATCGTCCGGGAGGGGCGCGTCCTGACCCCGGACCTGGGCGGCCGCGCCAGCACCGGCGACGTCGGCGATGCGATCGCGGCGCGGGTGGCGGTGACCCAGCCGACCTGAAGCTGTCGTCGGGGCTCCGGCCGGCCCCGTCAACCGCCGCGCCGGCCGGAGCCACGCCAGGTGGAGGACACGACGCCCATGCACAGCCACCCGGGTCCCGAGGCGCGACGCTGTCGCCCGATCGATCGTGCCGCGACGGCGTCCGCCGCGGCCGCCCCCGGGATCCCGGCGCCACCGCGCCGACGCCGCCGCGGCGTCCTTGCCCTGGCCGCCATGCTGGCGCTCCTCGCCGGCCTCCTGCACGGCCAGGAGTCCGCGGAGGCGGTCCAGCGCCTCATCGATGGCTTCCTCGAGACACCGGCGGCCGCCCCGGCGGCGATGAGCCGTATCCTCCTCGTGCCGGCCGTGACCCAGGGCGCCGCCGGACGCGTCGCCGGACAGGCCGTGGCGCGCTGCCCGCGCGGCATCGACCGCGTCGTGCTCCTCGCCGAGGTGGACGCGCCTGACGGCATCGTGCTGCCGGAGTGGTCCAGCCTGCGGACGGCCCTCGGGCCGCTCGCCGTTGACCTCGAGGCCCTGGCGTCATGCCGTGATGCCACCGGCGCCGGCACGGCCACGCCCGGGGGACGCTTCGATCAGGCCATGGCGTCCGTTCTGCCCCTCGTCCAGCGCCGCCTGCTGCGCCCCTTCCAGATCCTGCCCGTGGGAGCGGGCCACGCGGCCGACCCCGACCGCCTCGCCGAAGCCCTGCTGCCGTGGGTGCGACAGGAACACACCGCTCTGGTGGTCGTGGCCCCGGATGGCCTCGCGCCTGCCGCCCTCGAGGACCTCTTCAGCCTCGCCGGAACCACCCCCGGCGGCACCGCGCCGGCCCAGCCGGCAACCCTGCGGGCCTTGCGGGCTATGGCCATGACCATGGGCTGGAAGCCCCTCCTGGCCGCCCACGACACCAGTCCCGACGGCCGCAGCAGCGTCTCGGCGATCCTCGTTGACGACCCCAACCGCCTCGACCTCCTGGCCCACGCCGCCCTGGCCGACTGGAAGGACCCCGAGACCAAGGCCGCCTTCGCCGAGGCCTACCGCGCCGCCGCGGACCCGTCCTACCGCGGCCAGCCCCTGAATCGCCCCGAACAGCAGGTCCTCCTCAGCCTGGCCCGCCGCACCATCCTCGCCAAACTCAAGGGCGAGGACCTCCCCGAAGCGCCGCTCTATTCGGACCGGCTCCTCGAACCCGGTGGGTGCTTCGTGACCCTGAACCAGAACGGCGCCCGCCGCGGTACCGTCGGGTCAATCGCCGCCAAGGACCCCCTCGCCGCCACCGTCCAGCGCCACGCCATCGCCGTCGCCACCGAGGCCAAGCACTTCGCCCCACTGACCCTTGACGAACTCCCCGGAGTGACCCTCGCCATTACGGTGCTGACGCCTCCACGACGCCTCGAGTGGACGACACCCCAGGAACTCCTCGACCAGCTCAAGCCCGGCGTCCACGGCGTGCTGCTCACCTTTGAGGACCGCCAACGCTCGACCTTCCTGCCCCAGGTCTGGGCCGAAGCGCCGAACAAGGAGAGCTTCCTCAACGCGCTCTGCCGCCGCGCCGGCGCCCCCCCGAACGCCTGGCAGGACCCCGCCAAGACCCGCATCGAGGTCTACGAGTGCTTCGAGTTCGCCGAGCAGGCCCCCTGACCACCCGGCCGCCCGCACGACAGATCAAGGCTGGGCGGCGGCGCCGGACCTGTCTGACTTGTCTGACTTGTCTGACCTGTCTGACCTGTCTGACCTGTCTGACCTGTCTGACCTCTCCGGCGACTCCGTCGCCGCCTTGAGCCGGGCTTGTTGGCGTTGCCTGTAGAGGTTCTCCGTGAAGCCGCCGTCGCGGACGAAGGCGCGGCCCTGACTCTCGATCTGGCGCTTCAGGAGATAGGCCGCCTGGTGGACGGCGCAGACCATCGCGTTCCCGGCGATCTCGGGGGCGGCCTTGCCCACGAAATCGGCCAGGCCCGCCAGGCCAGTCAGGCGGACCGTGCCCGCCGGTGCCGGCGGCAGGTCGTCCAGGCGGTCGTGACTCAGGCGGTCACGCATGGCCAGGGCCTGTCGTGACTCCTTCGGCCAGAGACGCAGGCCATTCTGGCCGAGGAAGCTCTCGTAGTCGGCCAGGAGTTCATCGTTGAGGCTGGCCCGGGCAACATTGGTCAGCTTCAGCTCGGTCTTGCGTGATGTCGCCGCCGCACCACTGGCCTCGCTGATGTTGCGGACGCCGCTGCGCGCCGCCTGCACCATCTGATCGGTGAGGCGCCGGTCATGAGGGAAGAACCGCCGGCAGAACACCACCGTGGCGTCGTAGACGGCTTCGGCGACCCTGTAGGAGCGCAGGTTGCGGTAACCGCCATGGGGCAGCAGAGGCGTATCGCTCGTGGCCATGGTCTCCCCTCCTCAACAACAGGCTCATCGAATGAGCCAAACACCCGGTCTGACCAGTCTGACCAGTCTGACCTGTCTGACCTGTCTGACCTGTCTGACCTGTCTGACCTGTCTGACCTGTCTGACCTGTCCCTTCCCTCCGAAGGGCGGCTTGGGGTGGTCCCGGCAGCCAGCTTTTACCATCGGGCTTCTGCTGGCGTCTGCAAGCTGCAGGTGAGGGTCTGAGCGCCGGGCGGCGGGGTCCGTTGACGCGGCCGGCTTTCGCCCCTATGGTCTGGGTGGCCGCGTCAAGGGTCAACCCATCGGAGAAACTCTGCCATGTCACCGTCGCTCTGCCGCCTGATCCCGCTGAGCCTGGCCCTTTGTCTCCTCCTCAGCGGCTGTCAGTCCCTCTATTACGCGGCCTATGACAAGATCGGCATCGAGAAGCGCCACCTCCTGCGCCGCCAGGTCGAGAAGGTCCAGGAAGAGCAGACGGCGGCCGCCGAGGAGTTCAAGGACGTCCTCACCCGCATCAAGGACCTGACCGGCTACGACGGCGGCAAGCTCGAGTCGGTGTACCGCAAGCTCGAGGGCGACTACCAGGACTGCGCCGGGCGCGCGGACGGCATCCGCGAGCGCATCAAGACCGTCAACCGCATCGGCGACGACATGTTCCGCGAGTGGCAGAGCGAGATCGGGCAGATCTCCAATGCCTCGCTGCGCTCGCAAAGCGAGGCGGCACTGCGGGACTCACAGCGGCGCTTCGCCGCCCTGCAGCAGGCCATGGAGCGCTCCGAGAGCCGCCTGGAGCCGGCCCTGACCAAGGTCAGGGACTACGTCCTGGTCCTCAAACACAACCTCAATGCCCAGGCCGTCGGGGCCCTGCAGGGCGAGGTCGGCAGCATCGAGCAGGATGTCGGCCGGCTCCTCGAGGACATGAACCGCTGCATCGAGGAGGCCCAGAGCTTCCTTAGCAAGCTCGACTGAGCCATGCTCGGCTACATCCTTAAGAAGCTGGTCTCGAGGCTGCTCTTTCCGGTGCCGCTGGGCCTGCTGCTGGTCCTGGCAGGCGTAGGGCTCCAGTTCGGTCGGCGGCGACGGCGTCCTGGGGTCGTCCTGGCCGTGGTCGGGGTGCTGGTCCTGGTGGCGGCGGGGTATGGCATTCCCGGCGGGGCCGTGCTGCGTCGCCTGGAGTGGCGGCACCGCCCGCCCGCCGCGGGTGAGGTCGTCGCGCGCCTGGCGGTCGAGCCGCCGCGGCAGGCCTGGATCGTCGTCCTGGGCAGCGGCCTGAGCGAAGACCCGACTCTGCCGGCGACGACGCGACTGGACCGCCACTTCCTGGCGCGGCTGATCGAGGGCGTGCGCCTGGCACGGCTGGTGCCCGAGGCGCGGCTGGTGCTGTCACTGCCCGGGCGTCTGTCGGTGGCGGACAAGGAGGCCCTGAGTGTCGAGCTCTGTGAGACCCTGGCCCTGCCGGCCGACCGGACGGCGCTGATCACGACGGCGCGCGACACCGCCGACGAAGCCCGCCTGGTGGCAGAGCTGGCCGCCGGCGCACCGATGGCACTGGTGACCTCGGCGGCGCACCTGCCGCGAGCCCTGGCGCTGTTCCGTGGGGCCGGCCTCGACCCCCTGCCCTGCCCGACCGACTACGCCACCGCGCGGCCGGGCTCGCCCCGTGAATTCCACCCCGGCAGCCTGTACCCCTCCGGCGGCCGCATGGCGCTCAGCGAGCAGGCCTTCCACGAGGTCCTGGGCATGGCCTGGGCGCGTCTGCGCGGCCAGGCATCGCGCGCAACGCCTCCCTCGTCCTCGCCTCCCTCGTCCTCGCCCGCGGTCAAGTGAAGCTGGTGCAGAGGCTGGCGCGCTGGCGGTGCGACTCCAGGGCCAGTCGGACGAGTTCGCCGACCAGCTCGGTGTAGGTCAGCCCGCTGCACTGCCAGAGTCGCGGGTACATGCTGATGCGGGTAAACCCCGGGATCGTATTCAGCTCATTGACCGCCAGGCTGCCGTCCGGCATCAGGAAGAAATCCACGCGCGCCAGGCCGCTGCAGCCCATGGCCTGGAAGGCCGCGACGGCCATCGCCTGCACCCGCTGCGTGGTCTCGGCCGGGAGGTCCGCCGGGGCGTACAGCGCCGCGCCCTGGTCATCGAGGTACTTGGCCGCGTACGAGTAGAACTCATGGCGCGGCACCACCTCGCCCGGCAGCGAGGCCCGCGGCGAGTCGTTGCCGAGCACAGCACACTCGATCTCGCGACCGCGCAGGCACTGCTCGACGAGCACCTTGTCGTCGTAGCGGAAGGCCTCCTTCAGGGCCGGCTCCAGCTCGGCCGGGGTCTTGACCTTGACGACTCCGACCGAGGAGCCCAGCCGGGCCGGCTTGACGAACAGCGGCCAGCCGAACTCGCGGCCGAGCGCCTCGGCAGACGGCCAGGGCGCGCCACGGGTGACCACCACGCCCGGGGCCACCGGGATGCCGGCCGCCTGCAGGAGGCGCTTGGTGATGGCCTTGTCCATGCTGTTGGCGCTGCTGGCCGTGTCACAGCCGACACAGGGCACGCCCATCAGGGCCAGGAAACCCTGGATGGTGCCGTCTTCGCCATAGGCGCCATGCAGGACCGGGAAGGCGACGTCGACCGGCCAGGCGGGGCCGCCGTCCAAGGGCACCATCAAGCCGCGGCCCTCGCGGCAGCACAGCGTCACCGGCCGGCCGCCCGGCGCCAGGGCGATGCGGGTGGGGTCATCGCGGTGCCTGACGAAGTCATCGGCAGGGAGCTCGCGCCAGGCGCCGTCCTTGTCGATGCCGACGACGGCCAGGTCGAAGGCCTTGCGGTCGACGGCGGCCACGACATTCAGGGCGGACTGCAGCGCGACCTCGTGCTCGGGCGAACGCCCGCCGGAGATCACCAGAAGATGGCATGAGGACATCGTTATCACCTCGACTGACCCGCCGCCTGCAGGGCGACACCACACAATCCACGCGACGCACAGGCCGCGACGAAGGCCGCAAACAGCGCCCGACTCGCGGGCGCCTCGGGGTTGCGCTCGGGATGCCACTGCACGCCGACCAGGAAGCGCTCCGGATCGGCGCCCTCGACGGCTTCGACCAGGCCATCGGAGGCGCGCGCCGACACCACCAGGCCGGCGCCGACACGATCCACCGCCTGGTGATGCCGCGTCGTTACCTCGATGGCACCGGCCGAGACGATGGCGGCCAGACGCGAGCCCGGCGCGACGGTCACCGCGTGCAGGCGGTCGCCGGTCTCGGGGGCGCGATGCTCGATCGGCGAGCCGCGGTC
>JAGVUW010000508.1 GCA_019136035.1 Verrucomicrobiota bacterium
GGGCCGGCCCGGCCGCACGCGCCCGGGCGTCAGCCCGGCGCCGCCGCCGATGCCGCCGCGGGCGTCTGCCAGGGCTCGTCCAGGCAGTAGCCGGTGCCATGGAAGGTGGCGACCAGCCGGCCGCTGTCGTCGCTGACGCTGACCTGGTAGGTCGCGATGCGGCGGCTGCGGGAGGCCTCCCTGGCCTCGGCCGTCAGGGCGCCGCCACGGGCGGTGCGCACCCAGTTGATGCTGGCGTTCAGGCCGATGACCTTGACGCCATGCGAGTTGGCGGCCACCACGAAGGCGAGGTCGGCGAGGGTGAAGACCGCCCCGCCCTGGACCGTTCCCAGGCCGTTGAGGTGGTGCGGCTGCAGGGCCAGCCGGGTGCGGGCCCAGCCGTCGCCGCTGTCGACGATCTCGATGCCGGTGTGAGCCGCGAAGTGGTCGGCGCTGAAGATCGCCCTCAGCGCCGCCGTCGATAGGGTCGTCGTATCCATCACACGCTCCATTCGGCTGAGATCGCGATCACCGCGGCACCCGCGCCATCACGTTGCGCACGTCGAAGGTGCCCGTCACGGCCTGCAGCGCCAGCGCGCCCGGCCCGAGGCCGGCCAGGTCCGGGTAGGCCGCGAGAGGTCGCAGCGCAGGGTCTCCTGGTCGTTGATGACGACCGTCATCTGGGTGCCCTTGACGCTGGCCGTGAGCCAGTTCCAGCGGCTCATGGCGATGCCGGCGGCCGCCGCCGGCGCCAGGCGGCCGTCCAGCCCCCCGCTGGAGTGCACATCGCGCGGATCCCAGCGGTCCTCGACGAGGGGGATGGCGATGCCCTGCCCGTCGGGCGTCTGGCGCAGCCGCAGCGCCGCCTTGGCCCGGCAGCCCAGGCGGAACTCGAAGCGCACCTCGACATCGCCGAAGGCACGGCGCGTCTGCAGCGTCCCCGGCGCGCCCAGGCCGCCGTGCAGGGCGCCCCCGGCGACCGACCAGCTCCCGGCCGGATGCACCCGCCAGCGCCGCAGGCTGCCGCCATCGAAGAGCAGCTCGAAGCCCGCGCCTTCCTCCTCTTCGGTGAGGAATGCCGGCCAGGCGGGAATGACCATCTCACGGCGCTCGAGCATGGTCAGGAAGGCATTGTCGGCGGTCTTCAGCGGCAGCACCACGCGGGCGCGCCGGCGCGCCGATTCGTAGGTAGCGAAGATGAGCTGTGTCGCCCGCAGGGCGTTGCGGCTGCAGAGGATCGACTCGCGGCCGGCCAGCAGGCACTCGAGCGAGTCGACGATGTGCCGCGTGGTGTCGTCGCCGAGGACCTTCGCCGCCGGAACCGCCACCGTCTCCCAGGGATGCCCCGAGCGCAGCAGCCGGACCTGGCGGTGGTCGACGTCGATCATGCCCTCGGAGCCGATGGCGCGAATCACCGCCGGGGCGGCGGTGCCCTGGCCGGTGGTCAGCAGGCCGGTGACCTGGTTCGGCCACTTGATGTAGGCCATGCCGGCGGTCTCCAGGCGGGCCCCGAAGACCTGCATGTCATCGACGCAGCCAATCTGCCCCAGGACCCAGTCCGGGTCCAGATCCTGGTTGTAGAAGAGCATCATGTCGAACCAGTGCGTGCCCCAGTCGAAGAGATTCGAGCAGTCCATCTCGAGGCGCTGGAGGGTGCCGATGGCGCCCTCGCGGATGAGGTCGCGGGCCTTGGCGTAGTGCGGCCCGAAGCGGCGCTGGTGACTGAAGGTCAGGGCGACGCCGGCGGCCTGGCAGGCCTCGTGCATACGCACCGCCTCACCATAGGTCGGCGCCATCGGCTTTTCCGCATTGATCAGCCGCGGCGGCACCGGCGCCTCCAGACAGGCCAGCACCGCCTCGCTGTGCAGGGCCGGCCATAGGCACATCGACACCACGTCGAGGCGCTCCTTGGCCAGCATCTCACGGTAGTCGGTGTAGATCCCCTTGACGCCATGCTGTGCCGCGACCCGCTCGGCCGCCGGACGATGGCTGTCGGCCACCGCCACAAGCCGCGCCTGGGGCGACTGGCTGTACCCCAGCGCATGACTCGCACCCCGCCCGCCACAGCCGATGACTCCAACCCGCAAGCTGCCCATGGTCGTCCTCTCTTCCATCAAGGCTCCGCCGCGTCACCGGCTGCCCGGCCGGCGCCGCTCGTATGAGGAACGTAGCGCGGCCGCGCCGCCCTGCCAGCCGCCCGGCCCGGGCGCCCATGGGCTTGCATACCGGCCGCGGCAGGCTCTTTAATGGGAGGATACGCACGCACGCGAAGGAGAGGCGATGAATAACATCCTGATGATCCACATGGAGAGCTGGGACGGTCGCATGCTCGGCTGCCAGGGCTACCACCCGGCCATGGCCCACGCGACCCCGAATCTCGACGCCCTGGCGCGCCGCGGCACCCGCTTCGCCAATGCCTACTGCACCAACCCGATCTGCTGCCCGTCGCGCGCCAATATGCTCTCGGGGACCTACACCCACGAGTGCGAGAGCTGGAATAACTTCAGGGGCCTCGAGACCGGCATGTGGACCTACGACCGGGGCCTGCGCGCGACGCATGACGTCCGCCTCCTCGGCAAACATGACGACCACCTCACCGGCCATCACTCGGTGATGAACCGCGTCGCCGATATGCTCGAGGCGCTGAACACCGCCGCTCGGCCGGTGATGGACTGGGACCCGGCCCAGGATATCCGCGTCGCCCCGGGCCGCGAGCGGCGCTGCCACGCCCGAGACTGGCAGATGGCCGACGAGGCGACGGCCTTCCTGCGCCAGAGGGCCGCCGCGACAGGGAGCGGCCGACGGCCGTTCTTCCTGTGCCTGAACCCCGGACTGGTCCACGCCGCCTTCCACACCAACGAGCACTGGCTGGAGAGGATTCCCGAGGCGCTCATCGACGTCCCGCCCCTCGACACCACCAACCACCCGGCGAATGTCTACCAGCAGAAGTCCAAGGGCTGGCGCCACGGCTTTGACGACGCGACCGTCCGCCGCGTCCGGCGCATCTACTTCGCCATGTGCGCGGAGGCCGACGCCATGATCGGCGAGGTCCTGGCGGCCCTCGACGCCTGCGGCCTCGCCGAGACCACGACCGTCATCGTCTCCGGCGACCACGGCGAACTCGCCATGGAGCACCAGCAGTACTACAAGATGAGCCACTTCGAGGGCTCCGTGCGGGTGCCGCTGATCATGGCCGGCCCGGGCATCCGCGCCGGGCAGACCATCCAGACGCCGGTCTCGCTCATCGACATGGCGCCCACCATCTGCGAACTCGGCGGCATGCCCATGCGGCCGTGCTTCTCGGGCGAGTCGCTCCTGCCCCTGGCACGCGGCGAGACCGACCGCAGCCGCGGCTGGGCGCTGGCGATGTACAGCGGCGTCACCTGCAATACCATCTCGTACATGCTGCGCCAGGGCGACTGGAAGCTCATCGTCTACGAGGGCTACCCCTCAAGGCTGTTCAACCTGGCCGATGACCCCCAGGAGCTGAACGACCTCGCCGCCGCCCAGCCCCAGCGGCTCGAGGAGATGACCCGCCTCCTCGATGCCCAGGTGGACCGACCCGAGACCTACCGGCTCTGGGAGGCGTACCGCCGCCATACCTTCGCGCAGTTCCAGCGACAGGCGAAGCGCGGCCTCTACGTGGATGACACCTACAGCCTGCGCGACCACCCGTCATCCGACTACCGCGAGATCATGAACAACGCCTTCACCGGCTGGGACGACGCCGACGAAGCCCGCGTCAACGCCTGGCTCAAGCAGGGCTGAGGAAGCCGCCATGCAGGCAGGCGCGTCCTTATTAACCACGAAAAGCACGAAAGACACGAAAAGGAGAAGGTGAGATCAGAAAGGCTGGGGGGCGACCGGCGACCCGGGGCCTGCCGCCGGTCTGTCTTCCCGCATCCCCCTCCCCGAATCCCCTCCCCGTTCGTGCTTTTCGTGCCGTTCGTGGTTCAATCCCCTCTCCCCGGACGGCCTCAGGCGATGTCCTTCTCGGCGCCGCAGTGCGAGCAGCTTGGGAGCATCGCGTGTCTGACCTTGTGGCACGACGGGCATTCCTCGAAGAGCGTCGAGCCGCATGACGGACAGGTATACGGCTCTTCCAGAGCGCCGGGCTCGCCGGGCACCACGATCCTGTTGACCGTCCTGCGCGTCCAGAACAGATACCGGCGCGGGCCGATCCGGATGGGGTACTCACACACCGGGCACAGGAAGCGCTCGTACGCTTCGCGGTACTGCCGCACCAGCCACTGCGCCTTCGGGAAGGCGATGGCGCGGATGAAGTGGATCAGGAGCCGCGCCACCACGGCCAGGAGGGCGCCGATCAGGATGTACTTGAAGTACCGGCTCGGGAAGTACTCGTGGACCACCAGGGCGATCTTGACCAGTGTCGCCGCGCCGAAGGCCAGGAAGAGGGGGAAGTAGATGCTGGAGCGTTTGCGGATGGTGACCGCCGCCGCGACGGCCAGGATGGGCAGCAGGATCGCCAGTTGCAGACAGGCGAGCTTCAGGCGGTGCCGCGCGCTGAGCGCGGCGAATTCATCCCTGGCCGGCTGACGCTGCGTCTCGATTGCCTGGTCAGCCTGCTCCTTCTCCTGAAGGAGGCCCTGTTTGCGTTCCAGCATGTCCGACACGGTCTGGCTGAGCGCCTGGTACTTCCTCTGGTTGTCCAGGAACAGGCTGAGGCTGCTCGCGACATTCGCCTGCTCGGTATCCGAGAAGGCGATGCTCTTCTGCATGCCGAGCTTCTGGAGCTCGAGGAGCTGGTTGATGGTCTGCTGCAGGTTGCGGGAGCTGTCGCCGACCACGCGCTGCTTCTCAGTCTGGTTCTCGATCTGCCGGGCGAGGTCCGCAATCTGCGCCTCGAGCGCGTCGCGACGGGCCAGGAGCCCCTGATCGAGGTGCTTCTTATCGATGGCATCGTGGTCGGGTCCGGGAATCGACCGGATGTCGTCAACAAGGAAGCCAAGCACCCAGAAGACGAGCACCGCCAGGACAACAGTGAAGAATCGTATGGCCAGACGGTGGATCCACGTGCCCTTCGACTTCACGACGGTCTTCATCGTGCAGCTCCTCCAGCGGGGTGACCCGTGCCGACACAGCCGCGGCGCAGGACCCTGCGCGCGGCGCCGACCGAGAGGGCAGCCAGCAGCCGACCGGCCGGCGGAGGCCGCCTGGACATGGCCTCGTCCTCCGTCGGCCGTTTCGATGCCCTAAAGAAGGTAGCGCCAGGCGAGGACGTGTCCAAGCCTGGCCGCGCCGGCGGCGCGAGGCCGGTGCTCCAGGGCACCTGGATTTCTTAACCACGAAAAGCACGAAAGACACGAAATGGGGAGGGTGAGACCAGGGAGGCCGGGACGGGAAGGGGCAAGCCCCCTCACGACTGCTGGCCGGTCTTTCTTCCCGCTCTTGCCTCCCCGAATCTCCTCCCGTTCGTGCTTTTCGTGCCGTTCGTGGTTCAATCCCCTCCCCCGCCGGGCATACCCCAGCAAGGCGATCGTCAGCAGAGGCACCCGGATTTCTTAACCACAAAAAGCACGAAAGACACGAAATGGGGAGGGTGGGGCCAGAGAGGCCGGGCAGACGACCGGTGACCCGGGGCCTGCCGCCGGACGGCCTTCCCGCTCCCTCCCCCAGTTCCCTCCCGTTCGTGCTTTTCGTGCCGTTCGTGGTTCAATCTCCCCGTCCCGTCTGGCCTCCCGCGAGTCCCCGGCGTCTCTGGAAAACGATCAGGGCAGGCCCGTCATGGTGACAGGCCTGCCCTGTGGGATGCCGATATCGGCGCGATGGGTCGATGGACTAGCGGGACCGACGGCGCTTGCGGCGAGCAGCCTCACTCGGCTTTTCGAAGTGACGGCGGTTCCGCAGCTCCTTCATGGTGCCCTCCTTGTCCATCTTCTTCTTGAGACGGCGCAAGGCGCGCTCCACGGGTTCCCCCTTGCGGGTGCGAACTTCGGACGGCATGACTGTACTCACCCCCTTCCGCTGCCGGTTACGGGCTGCGACTTGTTCCCTACTCCAGGGAGAAGTCGTCGCCCAGCATATGTTTCAGGCGTGCCAGTGCGTGATTCTGTATCTGGCGGACCCGCTCGCGCGTGCGTCCGACCTGCTGACTGACCTCTTCGAGCGTCTTGGGCGGCTGGCCATCGAGGCCGAAACGCAGCCTCAGGACGGTCGCCTCGCGTTCATCGAGCTGCAGCACCAGCTCGCGCAGTCGTTCCATCGACTCGGTCCGGCCGAGGAGCTGGTCCGGCGTCGGCGCGCTCAGGTCCGCGATAATCTCTTCGAAGCGGCTCTCCTCGCCGGCCTGCAGCGGATCGCTCAGCGAGACGCTGCGCAGCTCGGCGCTCTTCAATCCGGCGACGGTCCGCCGGCTGACATCGAGCTGTTCGGCGATCTCGGCGTCGGTCGGCTCGCGGCCGAGGCGGTCCGTCAGCTCCGTGCGCGCCAGCTTGATGCGGTTGATCTTGCCGGCCGAC
>JAGVUW010000148.1 GCA_019136035.1 Verrucomicrobiota bacterium
AAGAGCGAGAATGCCTGGGGCAGCCAGATTCGGTCCTACGTGCTGCAGCCTTACCAGATGGTCAAGGACCTGCGCACGGAGGTGGAAACCAGCAATGTCAATGCCGTCCTCGACGGCGACCTCGATGCCTTCATCGAGGCCTACCTGCGCCAGAAGCGCGACTGACCGCCGGGGTGGCGGCTGGTCCGGCCTGTCACGATCGGACCCTGGACCCTGCAAAGCTGAAGGAAGACGAGCCATGAGTGTTGAGTGCGACGTGAAGCGGGCCATCGATACCATCCGGGTGCTGTCGGCCGACGGCGTGGAGAAGGCGAAGTCGGGCCACCCCGGCATGCCGATGGGCTGTGCGGACTACGCCTTCACGCTCTGGAGCCGCTTCCTGCGCTTCAACCCCGACGACCCGCAGTGGCTCGGCCGCGACCGCTTCATCCTCTCGGCCGGCCACGGCTCGATGCTCCTTTACAGCCTGCTGCACCTCTTCGGCTACGACCTCGGCCTCGAGGACCTGGCGCAGTTCCGCCAGTGGGGCAGCCGGACGCCGGGCCATCCCGAGTTCGGTCACACGGCCGGCGTCGAGGTGACCACCGGGCCGCTGAGCAGCGGCCTGGCCTCGGGCGTGGGCATGGCCATCGGGCTCAAGCAGCTCGCCGCCCGCCTCGATAACCAGGACCTCTTCGACCAGCGCGTCTTCGTGGTCTCCGGCGACGGCTGCATGATGGAGGGCACCAGCCACGAGGCCTGCGCCCTGGCCGGCCACCAGAAGCTCGATAACCTCGTCCTCTTCTACGACGAACCAGAAGCTCGATAACCTCGTCCTCTTCTACGACGACAACGGCATCACCATCGAGGGCTCGACCAGCCTGGCCTTCTCCGAAGACGTCGGCCAGCGCTTCGCCGCCTACGGCTGGCATGTCATCCGCATCAACGGCCAGGACGTCGGCCAGATCAACCGCGCCCTGACCGAGGCCCTCGCCACCCGCGGCAAGCCGGTCATCATCGTCGGCAAGACCACCATCGCCCTCGGCGCACCGACCCTCCAGGGCTCCGCCGAAGCCCACGGCGCGCCCCTCGGCGCCGAGGAACTCGCCGCCACCAAGAAGGCCCCGCCTGGCCTCGTGGCAGTCGGCCCGCCCCGAGGGCGCCGCGCTGCTCGAGGCGCTCAGCCAGCGCCGTGTACCGTCGGACATCCTGCCGCAGCTCCTGGCGGCCGTGCCGGCGAAGGAGACCGCCACCCGCAACTCCGGCGGCGTCATCATGCAGCGCGCCGCCCAGCTCGTCCCGGCATTGGTCGGCGGCGCTGCCGACCTGAACCCCAGCACCAAGACCTACCTCGAGAAACTCGGCGACTTCAACCCCCAGGACCGCGCCGGCCGCAATATCCACTACGGCGTGCGCGAACTCGGCATGGGGCTGTGCAGCAACGGCCTGGCCCTCCTCGGCACCGCCATACCGTTCTGCTCGACCTTCGCGGTGTTCTCCGACTACATGAAGCCGGCCCTGCGCCTGGCCGCCATCCAGAAGCTGCACGAGGTCTTCGTCTTCACCCACGACTCGATCTTCGTCGGCGAAGACGGCCCGACGCACCAGCCCATCGAACAGCTCGCCATGCTGCGCAGCCTGCCGGGTGTGATCACCCTGCGCCCGGCCGAGTCACATGAGGTCGCCCACGCCTGGGCCACGGCCCTCCAGGCCAAAGGCCCGGTGGCGATCTTCCTCACGCGCCAGAACGTGACGAACTTCACCCCCGACCTGGTCGCCCGTATCGACCTCGCCAAGGGCGCCTACGTCCTCTACGACGACGCCGGCTTCGAGGTCATCCTCATCGCCACCGGCTCGGAGGTCCCCGAGGCCCTCGTCGCCGCTCAGGCCCTGCGTCAGGAAGGCCGTAAGGTCCGCGTCGTTTCGATGCCGAGCTGGGAACTCTTCGAGGCCCAGAGCGCGGCCTATAAGGAGGCGGTCCTGCCGGCTGCCTGCCGCCGCCGCGTCACGGTCGAGGCGGGCTCGACCTTCGGCTGGGAGCGCTACGCCGGCCCGGAAGGCCTCATGATCGGCCTGAACCGCTTCGGCGACTCGGCGCCCTACAAGAAGCTCGCCGATGAGTACGGCTTCACCGCCGCCCGCATCGCCGCCACGGTGAAGGCCTACCTGGCCTGATCCTGACGGGATGGC
>JAGVUW010000370.1 GCA_019136035.1 Verrucomicrobiota bacterium
CGCCTCGGCCGCCATCATGCTCGAGTTCACCGAGCCGCGCGACTGGTCCGGCGCTACCGCCCTGAGCCTCTGGATCAGGCCCGACCGTCCCTACCCCCTGCAGGCCTTCGACCTGCGCCTCCGACACCGCACCGGCTACACCCCGGCGGCACACCGCGCCGCACCCGCCGACCTGAAGGACCTCCCCGCCGGCGTCTGGACGCAGCTCCGCTATGAGTTCGGCGACCTGCCGCGACAGGCCGTGCGCGCCGTGCGGCTCTACACCAACCGCCAGGAACTCGGCGCCGGCGCCTTCGACCTCGACGAGGTCATCCTCGAGGGACCCGACCGGCCCGCCGACCCGGCGGCGGCCGCCGCGGCAGCAACCGCGACGGCGGCGACCCCGCCCGCGGCCGCGCCAACGCCGGCAAAGGCACCCACACCAACCCAGGCACCGGCGGCACCGGCAACACCCGGCGCCGCCGTGCCCGACTGACCCGGGAGTCTGCCATGAGCTTGTCACAGATGGTCGTCGGCGCCAAAGACGCCGCCGTCAGCATGACCGTCCAGGCGGCGGCCAACCGGAATCTCGACTTCGGACGCGTGCGCAGCCTCAAGCTCGACTCGCAAGCCCGCCGCATCGAGGTCGAGCTGGACCTCCACGGTGAGAGTGAGGTGGTCCATGTCGTCATCGAGGACTACCGCCTGGGCGAAAGCCCCGAAGGCCTCACCATCACGGCCGGCAAGATCACCACCTCGCGCCAGTGGCTGACCGTCCTGGCGCAGCGCTTCGTCGTCGGACGCCCGTGGCCCCTGCCGATGCAGCCGGCCGCTCAGCTCCTGGTCACCCGTCTGATCTGAGACTCGAAGACACCGCGTCGCCGGCCGCCGCGATCGACCGACAGGAGGCACCCCCGCCATGCCCCAACGAGCGCCAGCGCCAGACAAGCCCGCCGAGACGACGGGCCTGATCACCGACGCCCTGATGACGCTCGCCACGGCCATACCCTCGAGCGACGAGCCGACCGCGGCCGAGCCGCGCGCCCGCGCTCAGGCCATCGCCGCCCACGCCGCCGCCCGCGCCGCCGCCGTCTCGGGCTCCCTGGCACTCCCGCCGGGGCCCTTCGGACTGCTCACCGTGATCCCCGACCTCATGGCCATCTGGCGCATCCAGCAGCAGGTCGTCGTCGATATCGCCAGCGCCTACGGCCAACAGGCCAGCCTGCGACGCGAGCTGATGGTCTACTGCCTCTTCCGACACGGCGCCGCACAGCTCGCCCGCGAGCTGGTCGTCCGCGTCGGCCAGCGCTACCTCGTGCGCCGAGTGACCCTGCGCGTCCTCCAGCAGGCCCTCGAGAAGATCGGCATCCGCGTCACCCAGCGCGTCATCAGCCGCGGCCTGTCACGCTACGTCCCCGTGGTCGGCGCCGTCGCCATCGGCGCCTACGCCTACATGGACACCATGAAGGTGGCCAAAACCGCTATCGAGACCTTCTCCCACCCGATCGACGTCGAGGAGGATACCCCCGGAGAGCCAACCAAGGCGGCATCGGGGCCAGACCTGTCTTCCCGCACACAGTAACCTGGTGGTCAGCGGCAACTAAGTGTACGAGGACAGGCCCGAACCGAACGTTTCTCGGTACACAGGCAGCGTAGCCGCGAGCGGAACCGGTGAACAGGGAAGATCAGGTCATGGCCATCCGGACACCTGGACAGACGGCAATGGAGTGGGTCGCGGCGTACAACACGCACAACGCCGACGCGGCCGCGGCCCTCTATGACGTCAACGTGACCAATGTCCAGATGCCCTATGCGGAACCGATTCAGGGCCGCGATGGAATGCGTGCCACCTATGTCAGCCTGTTCCGGGCGTTTCCCGACATCCATGTTGAGGTCGTGAACCTGGTCGAGAGCGATCCATGGGTTGCCGTGGAATGGGAGTTCACCGGCACCATGAAAGGGAGCTTTGCCGGTCACCCTCCCACCCACTCCCGTTTCACCCTGCGCGGCTGCGAGCTTTTCCAGGTTCTGGACGGGATGATCCACACCCAGCGCGGATACTGGGACAAAGCGACGATGCTCGGTCAACTCCGCATCGACTGAACCGGCCCCATGCTATGCCAGGCAAGGCCGGCATGGCATACGCAACACACACGATCTGCCAAGGACCGGGCTACGCCTTGCGCAGGGCACGTCCGTGGTTCTCAGGGGTGGTCACCCCGTCGCGCACGGCGAATCTGCCGTTGACGATGACCTGCGGGATGCCGTCCGGGTACTGGTGTGCGTTCCCGAACTCGGCCTTGTCGCGGACCTGCAGTGGATCGAAGACAACGACGTCGGCAGCCAGGCCGGGTTTGAGCAGGCCGCGGTCATTGAAACCGAACTGCGCCGCTACCATCGCGCTCATTTTGCGGATTGCCTGCGGCAGATCGAGGACTTTCTCATCGCGCACATACTTGCCCAGAATACGCGGGAAGGTGCCATAGTTGCGCGGATGGGTCTGGACCCCCTTGTTTGCTTCCTGGTGCCCATCGGTCCCGACGCAGACCAGCGGGTGTGCCAGAATGCGCTTCAGATTGTCTTCCGACATGGCCCGGCCGATGGCCGAGATGCCGCCAATCTCCTCCAGTCGAATACCGACCGCCAGCAGATCGCAGTTCCAGGCTCGCGCGAGTTGGCCCGGGGTCTTGTTCTCGACCTCGGGCATGGGATCGCCCTTCATCGAGCAGAACAGCAGGCTCTCCGGGCCGCCTTGTTCGGCCCAGAATGCGTCGACTTCCTCACGCACGACCTCGACGACGTCCGGGTCGTAGAGATTCTGCCAGCTTCCCCGTTGCTGCTTGATCTGGTACGCGATCGGGGGCAGCGCGTTGGTCGAGCCGCCGTGCCAGGCGGTGTAGGGGTAGCGGTCTGCGCATACTCGCAGGCCACGCGCTACGGCGTCGTCGATGAGATGGAAGACCGAGTCGAGCTTGTTCCAGTTCGGCTCATTCATGGTCTTGAGATGTGAAATCTGAACGGGTGCCTCGGCATGCTGAGCCAGCTCGATGATCTCGGCGATGGCCTGCAGCAGGTGCCGGTCCTCCGAGCGGATGTGCGAAGCATACAGACCGCCGCGCCGACCCGCCGCACGCGCGAACGCAAAGAGCTCGTCGTTGGTCGCATAGGGCCGCATGTATCCGGCGGCGACGCCGAAGGCCCCCTCTTCCATGGCCTGGTCGACGAGCTTCTGGAAGGCGCGGATCTGCCACGGATCGAGGAATTGCGCCTGGTTGTCGCCCAGCAGAGCCCGGCGCAGCGTGTTGTGTCCGGCCAGCATGGCGTAGTTCTGCTTCATGCCGAGCCGGTCCACCTTGTCCAGATGTTCGCCCACAGGCCAGCCGGACCGGCCGCAGTTGCCCGCCACCAGGGTGGTGATGCCCTGTCGCACGAGGTTGTCCTCGTGCAGGATGTCCTTGTCGACGTCAACATGAGCGTGATTGTGCGCATCGATGAACCCGGGGCAGACGACCATGCCGGTTGCATCGATCACGACGTCCGCCGCCACGGCATCGGGCAGTTCGCCAACCTCGGCGATCCGGCCGGCGCGGATGGCTACGGCGCGCTGCTTGCCTGCCGCCCCCGTGCCGTCGATGACCGTCCCGTTCCGAATCACGATGTCGTACCGCATAGGTCCTCCGTTGCTGCGAACCTCGCCATGCCGATGGCACCGCTCGACATCTATGGACCCGCCCAAGCCCCTGATACGAGTGGACCGGGGCAGTGCGGCTGAGTCCTCTCAGTTCACTGTCTCGTGCCTATCGGTCAGGGCGGCAGATGGATCCCTGGCGATGTCAGGAACGATCGCATACAGGCACTGAGGTTCTCTTCGGCTGTGCGCACGCGCATATGGACATGATTGTCTATAGCGCCGCACGCCCGGATCTCAACCCGGAACCGATCGGCATCGTGGACCCGACGCGCGCACGGCGACAGGCGTCCGCCGGCCTGTCGTCACGCTGTCAACCCTTCGAAGGTCCTCCCGTTCGTGCGTGTCGTGCGGTTCGTGGTTCCATCCCCTCCTCCCGCGAAGCGCGTCGTCGATGATCCAGGACAAGCGCCGACGCTGGCCGGCAGAACGGGGTACCAGTGGACAGTCACCAGGCGTCACGCTCGGGCTTTGCTCCACGTCTCGACGACGTTCTATTAATGGCACCGTCCCGCGTAGCGTCTTCGTGAGCGCGGTTGTTTCTTCGGTATCCGGAGTCGCGGCGCCTGTGCAGGCGGCGCCGGAGACGCGTGATTCGAGGGCCGAGACGTGATACACCTGGGGAATGGGACATGAGGCCGGAGCGATGCAGAGGGTGGCACGCCGCCTGCCGGTCAGGCCGGGCCATAGCGACCGGCGGCGTCTGGGCGACGGCCCTGGCCATGGGAGCGGCCCTGGCCATGCCGTGGGCCGCGCCGGGCCAGGAGCCGGCGCGGACACCGGCCGCTGATCTCGAGGACATCCTCAAGCCCTACGCCGGGCCGGTGCTGGCGGGCGTCGACACGAAGACCCTGACCGGCAAGGTGATGTGCGGCTACCAAGGTTGGCACGCCGCCGAGGGCGACGGCTGCGGCCGGGGCTGGTACCACTGGCAAGGCAAAGACGGCTTCAGACCCGGAAGCTGCAGTATTGACCTCTGGCCGGATGTCAGCGAACTGGGTCCTGACGAACGCTATGCCACGGCGTTCCGACTCGCCGACGGCACGGCGGCCGAAGTCTACAGCGCCGTCCACGCCAAGACCGTAGGCCGCCATTTCCGCTGGATGCGCGACTATGGCATCGACGGCGCCTTCGTGCAGCGTTTCGTCACCGAGATCTCGCACCCCGCCGGCCTACGCCAATTCACCACCGTGCTGGCCAACTGCCGCGAGGGGGCCAACCGCCATGGCCGTACGTACGCCGTCATGTACGACCTCTCGGGACTCGGCGCAGCCTCGATGGACAAGGTCATGGACGACTGGCGGCTGCTCGTCGACGGCATGCGCATCACGACGGATGCCGCCTATCTCCACCACGGCGGCCGACCCGTCATCGCGCTCTGGGGCTTCGGCTTCAATGACGGTCGCCAGTACAGCATCGCGGAGGGCCTTGATCTGGTGCGCTGGTTCAAGGACGACCCGACCTATGGCGGCTGTACGGTCATGCTCGGCCTGCCCACCTACTGGCGCACCCTCGACCGGGACTGCATCGACGACCCGGCCCTGCACGACCTCGTCCTCCTCGCCGACATCGTCAGCCCCTGGACCGTGGGCCGCTTCGGGACGCCCGAACAGGCGACGGCGTGGGCGCAGCAGGTCATGGCCGCGGATCTCGCCTGGTGCCGGGCCCGAGGCAAGGACTACCTCCCCGTCGTCTTCCCCGGCTTCAGTTGGCACAACCTCTTCCCCGATGCACCCCTCGGACAGATACCGCGGCTGGGTGGGCGCTTCCTGTGGACGCAGTACGCTGAAGTGAAACGGGCCGGCGCCACCATGGTCTACCAGGCAATGTTCGATGAGGTGGACGAAGCGACAGCGATCTACAAGTGCACCAACAACCCGCCGGTGGGGGCCTCAAGGTTCCTTACCTACGAGGGCCTCCCCAGCGACCACTACCCCTGGCTGGTCGGCCAGGCGGCACGTATGATCCGCGGCGAGATGCCGCTGACGACGGCCATGCCGATGCGCCCATGAGAGCACCGGGCATTGGGGGTGCAGACGTCGGGGGCTCACCGCCTGATTTGCTCAGCGTACTGAGCAAAATCACTCACCATGCAACTCAAAGAGAAGAGGCCCTACGAGCGCCCGCAGGGGGCTGTGCCCGAGGGGCATTCGGGTCAAACCTGTCTTCACACGCACAGTAGCTTGGTGATCTGCAGCCGATGAGCGTGCGAAGACGGGGTTGACCCCGAGTCTGTAGCCAACAAGCGTGCGAAGGCAGATCTGA
>JAGVUW010000520.1 GCA_019136035.1 Verrucomicrobiota bacterium
CTCCTGGCACAGCTCGACGAGGCCGAGCGTCTGGTGCTGTCGTTCTACGGCCGGCTGGCCCATGGCATGACCCGCGGGACCTTCGTCTCCGGCGAGGGCGATACCGCCGGCACGCGTCCCGGCGAGGCCTTCCGTTCGATGTACGGCGGGCCCTGCTCGGGCAACAACGCCGGCCTGCTCCTGGCGTTGCGCCTGATGCTGGTGCACGACCGCGCCGACGACGACGCCGGCCTGCCGCGCGGGCTCTTCCTGGCCCACGCCACGCCGCGCGCGTGGCTCGCGGATGGCCAGCGCCTTCGCGTCAATGCCGCCCCGACGCTCTTCGGGCCGGTGAGCTACAGCATCACCTCGGAACTCTCGCAGGGCCGCATCCAGGCCGAGGTGGCCATCCCCGAGCGCAGGGCGCCCGTCACCCTGCGGCTGCGCCTGCGCACCCCCGGCCGGCGTCGTATGGTCGGGGTGACGGTCAACGGCGCCGCCCACGACGCCTTTGACCCGGCCGACGAGTCGATCGACCTCAGCGGCCGGAGCGGCCTGGTGCGCCTCACGGCGACCTTCATGCCCGAACGGTGAGGCGCAGGGCGATGGCATCGACGAGGCTCCGCGGGCGCCGCGAGGCGTCAATCGACCGCGGGGTAGGGCCGGTGCCAGTTCAGCTCGTGCAGGACCCGCGCCGCGTCGCACACCCGCGGCTGTGGGCCCTGCACCGAGCTGCGTACGCCGAAGGTCAGCGCCGCGCCCAGAGTCGGGGCCACGTAGCGCTGCAGGCGGCCGTACCTGCCGCAGCACAGGTGCACGAACGGCACGCCCAACGCGCCCTTCAGCAGCACGGTCGTCCGGAAGGCCTCGAGAAGCTCGTCCTCGGTCTCCGCACGCACCACGATCTTCGGGATGTCCGCGCCCCGCGATACGAAGTCGCTGAGGTGCTCGAGGACGTCCTCGGCAGACATGGCTTCATTCGGGGCATGCGACGACATCAGCACCTCGGCGCCCTTGGCGTGGACGCGGTCCGCCAGGCGCTTCTGCTTCTCGATCGCCCTGGCGTCGCGCGTCCGCTCGCGCGGCGCCGGGGCGTAGAGGTCGCCCATGATATCGCAGGCCGCGGCACCGGCGTCGATGGACAGGAGCATCAGCTCGGCGCGCGCGTCGTCGTCGATGCGGTCTGCAGCGAGCTGGCGCGAACGGTAGCACAGGGGCATCATCGGCCGGCCCGTGCAGCGGAAGACCCGCGAGAGTTCCTCACGCGTCAGCCGGCCGCGGTCCCATGCCGCCAGGTCCACCATGAAGGCGTCGCTCCCGTCGTGCTCGCAGGCCAGGATGCTGGCGATGGTCTCGTCCGGCGTCGCCTCGGCGATGATGGCCGCGAGATAGGGCTGCTGAAGCCGCAGGAAGGACGGTCGCATGATGCTGCTCCGTGTGGGCGATGATCTCACCAGCGGCACGCGTGACGGGCTCCCGCTGACTCCTCTGATATAGCACGGGGCGGCGGCCGGCGCGACCGCGTTGCCCCGGTAACTCGTCCGCGCTCAGCCGCCCGCCCCATCCCGGCTGCGCGGGGGAGCCGGGACTCCGGATCGGCCCGTCGCCGCCGCCGGCAGCCCTCGACAACCGCCGAAACGCCTGCAGATTACCCGAGGTTGAGCCTCGCCGGACGATCGCTGAATCGCACCCACGGGCGCGCCCTCCCGCGACAACCCTCCGGAGGGCAGGGGCCCGTAGGTCGCCGAGCGTCGAGCGCTGGGATCAGGAGAGCCATGATGAGCACGAACAGGGATGCCCGCGACGGGAACTGGACCAAGCCTGGTGAGCTGCCCCTACCGCCACAGGCGCAGAACCAGCCCTCGGCAGGCGACGCCGCGATACTGGTTCTGCACGACTCCTCCCGGCCGGCGGCCGGCGCCCTCGAGGCAACGGTCCTGGCCGCCCTCGGCCACATGGGCATGCCCTACGTGCTTTGGGACCTCGCGGCAGGGGCCCTGCCCGAGGCCGTCGCCCGAGGTCACGCCCTCATCGTGTTGGCGCAGGAGGACCTGGGGCCTTCGCTGACGGCAGCCTCTGCGGGCGCGGCGGTGGCCGCCCTCGAGGACGGCATCGGCCTCGTCAGTCTGGATCCCGCCCTCGGCGCCTATCCGCAGGCGCTGCGGGACCGCCTCGGCCTCCAGGCTGGGCGAACGGGCGAGACGGACGGGGTCCGCTTCCCATCCGGCGGACACTTCATCCGGGCCTGGCGTGACGACGCGGAGACGGTGACGTTCCGCAAGGCCGTTCCCTACCAGGAGCTGGGCGGCAACGGCGATGCGGTCCTCCTGACCGGCAACGGCAAGGGCGCCATACTGCGGGCCGGTACCGCCGGCCGCGGCCGCTTTGCCTGGCTCGGGCTCTCGCCGCGCGTCTGGCTGCCCGACTCCCTCGGCCACGCCTGGGGACTCGATGACATCTTCTGGCGCAGCCTCGTCTGGGCCGCACGCAAGCCCTTCGTGATGAAGGCGATGCCGCCGTTCAGGACGATGCGTTTTGACGACTGCTCCGGCTTCGGCAGCCTGTGGTGGATCATCGGACACGCCAACTCCCTGAACATCCCGCACCCCGAACCGCTGAAGCGCATCATCAACCGCCAGTTCGGCGGGCAGGCGTCGGTCCTGCGTCACTTCGATTACGTGGCGGCGCTGAATGAGTTCGACTGGCGGGCCGAGACCTCGCTCTTCATGGAGAACGTCCCCGAGGAGGACTGGCCGCACCTGAAGCGCCTCCACGACCAGGGCGGCGTGCAGGTGTCGGTGCACTCGTTCGCCGATGGGTACGATGAGCACGGCACGTGGTACTCACGCATCATCACTCACCGCGGCGTCGAGGTGCTGACCGACAAGGGCACCGAGTTCCGCTACAGCCTCGCACCCGCCGATGTCACCGGCTTCCTGCAGACCCACGATGCCCGCAGGACCCCGTATCGCATCGCGCGCTTCTCCGATGCGGAGCTCGAGGCGAATTTCGCCAGGCTGGACGCTATCTGGCAGCGGCGCGGCATCACCCCGGGTGTGACGCACAACATGCACTGGCGCAATATGCCGTCCAATGCCCTGGCGTTCGCGAAGCGCCGTGGACAGGTCCTCAGCATGTGCAGCACGCGCTGCAACTATGTGCACGCCGACCCCGAGGCCTTCCTGTGGCGGAAACTCCCCTACGGCAATGGCGGCATGTTCCTGGACTACCTGCCCATACCCGAGGACGCGACCGGCGTCGCACCGACCGACTTCTTCCAGGTCGTCAGCCACGTCCGCTCCTTGAGTGCCGATGATCCGTTCCAGGATTCGGCGGACATCTCGCGCTGCCGGAAGCCCGCCATACCCGGCCTGTGCACTCATCGTGATCTCGACCTCATGGCCGAGTCGATGGTCCGTGAGACAAAACTCGGCCTGCAGAGCCTCTTCTTCGCCTGTCCGATGACGCACGAGATGAACCTCGCCACCCTCACTGGCGACGAGTGGCGCGGCGTCCTGCGGGCCGTCGAGAAGGGCCTGGCGCGCTACCCGACGATGCCGGCCCTCTACGACGAGATCGCCATGGCCGCACGCAGCAAGTGCGAGACGCACATCGCCCGCGCCCGCCGCGACCACGGCCGTGTCACCCTCGAACTGACCGGCACAGCCCAGTCACCCGTGTGGCTGTACGTGTTCACCGACGGCGCCGAGGGGTGCGACCAGCGCCTCGAAAAGGCCGCACCGTTCACCGGCAGCACCACCCTCGCCTTAGCCTGATCAACTCACGAAGGGGCCTGACGGCCTCCTTCGCTCCATTGATCAGGCTTTGACGGCAGGGCCTGAAGGCTCCTGCCGTCGGCGCGGCGAGGAAATTGCTTATCTGGAATAGCTTACGGATATGCCAACCCTTACCTCCATGCGGACTCCGGCCGGGGCAGCCCCGGGAAGCCGGCTACGTGCCGGCGCGCGCGGCCGCCCCGCCGGCCGGCACCGCCGGTCTTGACATCACGCCCGCCGGCACCGACCGTAACATCATGACTGGGGTGCCGTTCGGTGGATCGCCGTCGGGTTGGAGTAGGGAGTTCAGCGGCTGGGGAACGACCGTGTGAACACACGAGACGTCATCACTGTCGCATTGCTCTTGGCGTGCCTGTCCTCCGGCTGCGCCACACATGAGCTTGTTCTGAGTAGGACACTCAGGCCCGTTCTTTCCTCCAACGAGGTGACCTTCCCCCTGACGCTCTTCCGCGCCAGGGTGCAGATGGATCGTCTGGAGGTGTGGGGGCGGGTAAGGCGAAGCGACGCCGACTACCGAGCGGATTTCGATTGCGAGATTGAGAGCGCGGCGGCGCTCTGCGCGGCCCTCGCCAAGAGTGATCTCACCTACGAGCATGACTGGAATACACTGGTCCTCGAACTGACCAACGAATACGGCAGCCAATGGCGCTGGAGAAATACGCTTGGGTACACCAAAGTCAGAATCAGCCGGGAGACGCTGACTGAACTTCGCAAGCGCGACCTGCCGGCCTCCGAGTACCCGCAGTATTGGCGTCTGTACGCCTTCAAGGTGGGACCGCCCGATTACGTTCCGTATGAGTGGTCGCCTGCCCATGCAGGAGACGATACGGGCAGGCGCCTGCGGGCCGGTCCGCCAACGCTGCTTCAGCGGCCTTCGGATTGACGCCTTGCCATGGCGTGCGCCGCCGGATGTGGTGCGGTGCACGTGGATCATCAGCGAGGCAGGGCGCCCCGCGAACGATCCAGGCTACTCGGCCGGGGGTGCCGACGGCTCGGCCTTCGGTTCCCCGGCCGCGCTGGCCACCAGGTCGCCGACCCTGGACGGGTCGATGCCGACCTTGTGCAGGAGGCCGTCCACGTCGATGCCGACGGTCTTCATGCGGGCCAGGATCGAGAAGAGCACGTCGGGCACAGTCATGGCATAGCGGGTGAGGGCGTCCTTGCCATCCTTGCCTCCGCCCATGTCGATGATGTTGACCTTGTCGATATTGCCCATGCCGGTACCGATACCCTTGCCGAGCTCGGCGAGAGGTGTCAGGCCCTGCTGCGTCGCGGCACCGAGTTCCTGGATGAGCACCGGCGCCTTCTCCAGGACCATCTGGATCATCGCGGCGCGATCGAGGGCCTTGTAGGCCTCGGCCTTCTTGAGGATACCCTGCGCTTCCGCTACCAGCTTGGCCTCGATCGCCTCGCCCTCGGCGATACCCTTGGCGCGGATGGCGGCGCCCTCGGCCTCGCCCTTGGCGCGGATGGCGGCGCCTTCGCCCTCACCGGCGGCCTGGCGTCTGGCCCGGTCGGCATTGGCGGCGCCCTCGCCCTCGGCGGTGAGCTTGACGCGCTCGGCTTCGGCCAGCGCGATGGCGGCGGCCTTCTGGCCTTCCGCCCGAGCCCGGGCGGCCTTGGCCTCGGCCTCGGCCCGGACCACGGCGGCGTTGGCCTCGCCTTCGGCAGCCACGACCACCGCCTGGCGCTGGGCCTCGGCCGGACGGATCTGGGTGGCGACCAGCTCCTTCTCCTTGCGCTCGGCTTCCTTCATGGCCACGGCGATGCGGGCCTCGGTCTCGATCTCCTGGACCTTGACCTCCTGACGCTTCACCTCCTGCACGGCGACGGCGTTGGCCTTGGGACCGGCCTGGGCCGCGATGGCGTCCTGCTCGGCCACCTGGGCCATGTACTGGGCCTTCTTCATGTCGAGGTCACGCTGCGCGGCCGCCACCTGCGCCTCGTTGTCCAGGCGGGTCTGCTCGCCCTCGCGCTTGGCGTTGGAGGCGCGGATGGTCGCGTCGCGCTCGGCCTCGGCCTGGCCGATGCTGGCGTCACGGATGACCTCGGCGGTGCGCTTCTTGCCGAGGGCCTCGATATAGCCCTGGTTGTCGGAGATGCGGTTGACCAGGATCAGGTCGCAGCGGATGCCGATCTTGGCCAGGTCGATGGC
>JAGVUW010000113.1 GCA_019136035.1 Verrucomicrobiota bacterium
CTGTCGGGCTTCCGCGGCGAGTTCTCCACCGGCTTCGACCTCGGCGGCTGGAGCCTGGTCCTGCGTGACAGCTTCGGCCTCCGGGACTTCCGCGTGCGTCAGGGTCTCGATACCTACCTCGAGGAAGAGCTGACCATGCTCGAACTCGATATCAACCCCGGCCTTGAGGGGGGGCGTTTTCGCGAGGATCAGGGCGGGCGCTACTGGGAGGTCGAGAGTGCCCGTGAGCTGGACTTGGGCCGGGGCGGCGGCGGAGAGCTCGGCGAGTCCGGCGCCCAGGTCCGCCGTCGTGAACTCTGGGAACGCACCAAGCGCAGCACGCGTTACGATGGCGAGTACGACGACGAAGACGCCAATCTCGACTTCACCAACAACCTGTCGCTGAGTGTCACTCGCGATGCCGATGCCACTGTCCGGCCGGTGGTCACTGTCTTCCGGCGCGATTCGGACTACTGGTACGCCGACGCGGAACGCGAGCGCGACGCCCGCGAAGCGCGCCCCGAGTGGTATGAGGGCGCCACCCTTGGTCTGGTCATGGACCGGCCGTCGATGCGCTTTCCGCCCTACGTGAGCTACACCGTGGTCCGCGATAGCGACGACCCGGAGTGGGACAAGACCGCCCGCATCGGCATCGCCGGCCCGGGACGCATCACCGACTACCTCTACGCCCGCGCCAACATCGGCCTGCACACCCGCTCCGACGAGGACGAGGAGGACGAGCAGGACACCGTCTACGAACTCAGCCTGGCACATCAGCCGCGGCCGATGACGAGCCACTCGGTTGACGTCTTGCGCTATGTTGAAGAGCCCGAGGACCGCCTGCGCAAGCAGGTCACCTACCGCCTGCGCCAGGGCATCGGTCCGCGCATGGCGGCCAGCTTCGCGGCCAGCCGAAGTGAACTGGATGGCACCGGCTTTGACGAGGAGGAGTGGGGCCTGGGCGGCAGCCTGAGTTACACCGGGCACAACCTCGGCCTGGCCTGGCGGTCCTACTACGAACAGGAGTGGGACGAGCGGGTCGGCAAGGAGGACCCTGACTGGCGCCACCAGATCGAGGCGCGCATACTCCTCGGCGAACGCGTCCGGGCCCGCTATGAGTACACCTGGGAAGACGAGGGCAATGACCATGACTTCACCATGGATGCCGACCTGTACCGGCATCGCGGCATGTTCCGCATTGCCTATCGTTTCCGCTGGCGCGATTCCGAGGATGACCGGAACTCGTATATTGAGAACCTGATCGTGTTGACGGCGGTTCGAGACTTGGAAGGCTGGTCACTGGGCCGCCTGTTCGGGCGGCAGGACCAGGGCTCTCGGCCCTAGAGCGCCGGGGGCCCGGCGGCGGCCGATGGGCCGCGCCGGGCTGATCGAGCCGAGGGCCTGTGAAGGCAGGCGTGGGCTATGATGACTGTGACGCGCGTGGCAGAGCTCCGAGACAGCAAGGAGGACGGCACCGTGAAAAGGCATGTGGTTCGCATGGTCCGGGCAGTACGGGTGTCTTGCGCCGGGTGGGTGGCGCTGGCCTGGCTGTCCACGCCCTTGATGGCCCAGGATAATCCCGCTGTGGCGCCGCGCCAGGAGGCGGCGGCGGTTGCCAAGTCGTACGAGGTGTTCAGTCAGCAGCAGCAGACCCTCGAAGGTCTGCAGAGCCAGCTCGAGGCCCTGGCGGCAAAACGTCGTGCCATCCAGAGTGAGCAGGCCTACGTCAACGCCAAGATCGCCTGGGCCAAGACCAAGCTCGCCGGCCGCGGCTCTGCCGACGGTCAGGACGCGACCTACCAGGCGGAGATCGACAAGTGGCAGCGTGAGGTCAAGGCCTGGGAGGCCCGTCAGGCCGACGCGCAGGACCGCCTCTCCAAGATGGTCGCCGAGGAGGAAGCCCTGATGAAGGCCCTCGGCGAGGTGGCACGCAGTCGCGACGAGACCGACATGCTCATCCCCGGCGAGACGATCGAGCTGTACGTCGCCGAGGACGACTCCTTCAACGGCCTGTACCAGGTGCGTACCGGTGGCTTTATCGTGGTGCCGCGCCTGCCGAAGATCTACGTGGCCGGCAAGACGCTCAAAGAGGTCGAAGTGGCCATCCGTGACGAGTTGGGGAAGAACCAGCTTCGTGATGCGACCGTGACCGTGGATCGCGTTGTGGCTCCCGCCGAGGCGCCCGCCGAGACTGGCGACATCCTCTACGTCACTGGCGAAGTCCAGAAGCCTGGCCCCTGGCCCATTCCGAGCGGCTACAGCCCGACGGCCGTGACCCTGATGCTGCGCACGCCGCTGACCATGTACGCGGATCTGGAGCGCGTGCAGGTCCTGCGCCTGGTCGAGGGCCGTGCCCTGATCGAAACGGTCAACGTCCAGGCCATCATGGATGGCGCCGGCCTCACGCAGGACTTCACGCTCAACCCGAACGACATCGTGATCGTGCCGGCCAAGCTTACCGGCGAGCACGACGGCCAGCGTCGTCGCGACCTTACGGACCGCCGGGTCTATGTCCAGGGCAACGTCGTGAAGCCCGGCGAGGTCCTCCTGCGGCCGCCGGCGCGGATGACAGTCCTGGCGGCCATCCGTCACTGCGGCGGCCACAACCGCAACGCGGATCTGAGCACGCTCGAACTGATCCGCATCGAGCGTGAGCGCACCCGTCGCGAGATCATCAACCTCGGCGCCATCATGCGCGGCGAGGAGGCCGATGTGGACCTCGATGGCGAGGACATCCTGGTGCTCTACGGCAAGGACGAGCGCTCGATCCTGCAGCCCGTGCGGGTGTACCTGAGCGGTTGCGTGAAGAAGGAAGGCCCGGTCGAGATCAAGGGCGACGAGGGCGAACTGACGGTGCTGCAGGTCCTGTTGCACAACGGCGGCTATGCCCGTTTCGCCGACCTTAAGGGTGTCTGCGTCCTGCGCGACATGGGCAACGGCATCCGTAACCGCATCCCGGTGGACATGAAGAAGGTCGAGAAGGGCATCATCCCGGATCTGATCCTCCAGGACAACGACGTGGTGGTCGTTCCCGAGAAGTTCTTCAGCTTCTGAAGTCACTCGGGTCGGTGTGGGCGGTAACGGCGCGGACTTCTGAGCAGTCCGCGCCGTCTTTCATGGGCCAACAATGAAGCCTCGCAAGAGAACCAGTCATCTCAACATCGAGACCCTGCAGTCGTGGTGTGCCGTCGCTTTCAGGCATCTGCGGCTGGTGGTTCTCCTGATGTGTTTCACCTGGTGTCTTGGCCTGGCGTTCTACGTCTTCAAGCGGCCGGTCTACGGCGCCAAGGTCCTCTTCCGCATCAAGGCCGAGGAGAGGGTGCTGAGCCAGGAGGACTTCTTCAAGGACACTGAGTTCTTCTCCATCCTGGCAGCGATGAACAAGCCCTACATGGTGGAGCGCATCGCTGCGACCTTCGGTGTCGATGGCGACTACAAGGTCATCACCCGCCGGCACTTCAAGAAGATGCGAGGGATCAAGCTGCCGTCGACGGGCGAGCCCGGCTGGACGGAGGTCGAGGTCAGTGTCTACGCCTACTCGCGGGAGCTGGCGACGCAGTGGCTTGATCGCGGCTTCGAGGTCTACTACGCCGAGCGTGCCGCGCGTCGTCGCGACGACCGCCTGCAGCGGATTCGCGAGTGTCGCGAGGAGATGCAGCGCATGCAGGCTGAGATGCAGGCGTACGCGGCCAAGCAGGACGCCTTCCGTGAGCGCACCGACTGGGACGAGATCCAGGCGCAGTGGAGCGAGTACGAGGGCGTGCCGCGGCGGTTGCGCGAGGTCGAGCGCCGCCTGCAGGAACTCAAGCAGGTGCGCACAGCGGCAGAGGCCGGGAGCCTGACCATCGTCGAACGCCTGTCGATGCTGGCGACGCAGGCGTGGCCGCGCACCGGCCCGCAGATTGGGGATGTCTTCCAGCGCAGCCCGACGTTTGCGGTCCGGCGACCGGTGCCGCTGTCATCCGAGACCCCCGGCGGCGCCGGCGTCGCCCCCGCAGCCGCGCCGGCGGGCGGCGCCGAGGCGACGCGGACCGCGGAGGGCACGCCGGTGCCTCCGGAGCGCCCCGGCTTCGTGGTGATCCCCGGCATGGCCAGCGCGCCGACCGACGGCTGGGAGGTCTTGTACCAGGAGAAGCTCATGCTGGAGAGCCAGCGTGCCGACCTGGGGCGCGTCTACCTGGCCGGCCATCCGAAGATGCGTGCGGTTCTGAAGCGCCTGGAAGGCGTCGAGGCGGACCTGCGCAGCAAGTACGACGCGGCCCTGGCGCGCCTGGACTGGGAGGCGTTCGTCCTTGGCGAGGAGCGCGTCGATCTGCAGCGGAAGCTGCCCCAGGTCGACGAGGTCCGGCAGCGCTACAACCGGGTCACGGAGCAGTTCACGCAGCTCAAGTATGGCGAACTGCCCTGGAATGAGAAGTACAACCAGCTCCTCGAGCGCATGTCCATTGCCCAGATGGAGTTGGACTATGGCGTGTCGGCCCCGGAGGAGGTCCACGTCGAGAATCTCGGCTACATCAGTGCCCCGGAAGTCCCGGTTTCGCCCCACCGTGGGAAGCTGCTGGTGTTCTGTGTCTTCCTGGGTGTGGTGCTGAGCACGGCGGCGGTGTTCCTGCTGGAGGTCCTCGACCGGACCGTCGGCCTGCTCGATGCCGCTCAGGATGAGCTGGGTCTGCGCGGTCTGGGCATCGTACCGCTGGTTCCGGCGCGCTTCCTGCCGGCGAACTGCCGGCTCCTGACCGACCGTCGCATCAGCGAGGAGTCTGACCAGCGCTCGTTGGTGGAGACCTTCCGGATCATCCGTGCCAACCTGATGTCAGCCGGTGCTGGCGACGAGCGCCGCCAGGTGATCATGGTCACCAGTTCGCTGCCGCGCGAGGGCAAGAGCGCCGTCTCGACGAATCTGGCCCTCTCGCTGGCTCGTGCCGGTAAGCGGACCCTGCTCATCGACGCCGACGCCCGCCGCGGCCGTCTGCAGCGCGAGATGGGGCTGACTGGCCGCGGTCTGGCGGACGTCCTCTATGGTGATGTCACCATGGCGGAGGTCTGTACGCCGACCGATCAGGAGAACCTCGACCTGATGGGCACCGGGCGCTCGACCAGCCGCCTGCCCGAGCTCCTGGCCAGTGCCCGCTTCCGCGACGGCCTCGAGGCACTGCGGCAGCGCTACGACCACATCATCATCGACACCCCGCCGGTGCTGGGCCTGTCGGAGGCCTGCGACATCCTGCCCTGTGTCGACGGCGTGGTCCTGGTCATCTGGGCCAAGTACACGCCGATGCGGGAGGTTCAGTCGAGCCTGAACATCCTGCAGGCCAATCAGGCGCGGCTGCTGGGCTTTGTCCTGAACCGCGTCGACCTGAGCAACGCCGGGTACTACTACCACTACTACTACTACTCGGACTACTACTACCGGAGCTACCAGTCCAAACGCCTGCCGCCGGCACCGCCGGCTGAGCCCGCCGAGGTTTGAGTCACCCGTTACCTCTCTCCCGGATGGTGCTCCGACGGCGCCGCCGCTGGCGTATCTTCTGCCGTCGTTCTTCTTCTATGGATTCGTTATCCACAGCCGCGGCGGACACTGTTGCCCCCTTAGCCGGGGTGTCGGTGGTCATACCCTGCTACAACTACGCCCACTACCTGCCGCAGGCGATCGACTCGGCCCTGGCGCAGTCCTACCGGCCGCTCGAGGTCATCGTGGTCGACGACGGCTCCACGGATGACACCCCGGCGGTGGTCGCCGGCTACGGCGAGCGCATCCGCTGCATCCGCAAAGTCAACGGCGGTTTGCCGGCCGCCCGCAACACCGGCATTCAGGCCGCGACCCACGCGTTCGTCGCGTTTCTCGACGCCGACGACCGGTGGGCCCCCGAGTTCCTGACGGAGGTGATGGCCGCGTTCGCCAGAGCCGGGGAGGGCTGCGGCCTGGTGGCGACTCG
>JAGVUW010000102.1 GCA_019136035.1 Verrucomicrobiota bacterium
GACGCGGCCGACGCCGCCGACGCCGCCGGTGGCACGGCGGCGCCGGCGGCGCCCGAGGCGGCCTCGGCGGCGCCGCGCATGGCCGCGCTGAAGGACGGCGACACGGCGTTGGCGGTCGATGGCATCGCGGTGCCTTGGGGGGACCTGCGCAAGGCCCTGGGCCTGCCCGATGAAGCGGCGACGCCGGTGAGTGAGGACACCGTCAAGGAAGCCGCTGCCCTGGTCGAGCGTTTTGTGCAGAAGACCCTCCTGATCGCGGATGCGAAGAAGCGCGGGCTGGTCGTGACGGCCGAGGACCGCCAGGCGTACGTCGAGCAGCTCCGGCGGGCTCTGGAGGGCACCTCGGCCAAGGTCGACGACTACCTCAAGCAGTTCCCCGAAACGCCGACCTCGCCCTTGCAGACCTCGCTAAACGACACTATTCTAGTGCTGAAACTGGGCCAGGTCCTCGCGGCGGATGCCGTGGTGAGTGACGCCGAGGTCGACCAGGCCCTCAAGGCGACGGCGAGCCTGCAGGCCGCCGCCGATCGACGCAACGCCGAGACGCGTCGGGAAGGCGAGCGCCTGGCCGGTCTGGCGGAGATCCGCACCGACGACGGGTTTGCGGCACTGGCGCGCGAGCACTCGGCAGGCCGCGAGGCTCCGCAAGGAGGCGTCTTGGGCATTGTCACTCGTGCTGAGATGGAGCGGGTGAATGGCCCGCTCGTGTCGGCCTTGGGTCCGGGCGAGACCAGTGCCCTGATTGAGACGCCGACGGCGTTTCGGATTCTGCGCATTCTTGAGCGCGTGGCGCCGGCCGCCGAGGGCGACGTGGAGCGCTTCCGGATCGCGCAGATCCTGCTGAACAAGGCAGCCCTGCCGCCGCCGCCGGATCGGGCGCAGGCGATCGAGGTGCTGCGCCGGCAGAAGATGCCGGACCTGCTGCGAGAGCACGCCCGAACGCTGGCCAAGGATGCAAAGATAGCTTGTCCGCTGCTTCCGGATTGGGCATACTGAGAGTCATCACGTCGTCGCGCCTTCTGAACCGCGGGACACCATCCGCGGGTCAGGCAGGCAGCACCAACCGCATCTCAGCACTGGAGAAGGATCCTGCTCATGCGTCACAGACTGGCCGTACTCCTGGGTCTCTGCTGCGCCCTGTCCGCGTCGCTGCTCTACGGCGTGGCCGACGCCTGGAACCCGAGCCTTCCGGATGCCAAGCGCATCGCCCGCGAGAACAACCGTCCGCTGATTGTGGTGGCGGGGAACTCGCGCAGTTGCACCTGGTGCCAAGATTTCGACAGCAAAGTGATCGCCAAGGCCGAATGGGAGGAGTACGCCCAGCGCAAGGGCATCCCGCAGTACTACGCCGACGGGGGTTACACGACTTCGTACCCGGTCATGCGCGCCCTCTTTAAGGAGTACTACTACGCCAATCTGCCGACGGTGTTCATCTTCCAGGTCAAGCCCGGTGCCGACCTGACCTCGATGGACCTCGATGCCGCCACCAGCGTCGATCTGATCGGCAAGTACGTCAATGTGCCCAACGTCAAGGTCAACGGCCTGACGGTCGCGAACACCCCGGCGCGCTTCATTCAGGTCCTGGAGTCGTTCTACAAGACGACGCATCCGGAGTGGCTTGAGGACCTCGGGACGGGGCCGGCCAGCGCCTCGCTGACGGTGAATCTGGAGCCGGCCGGGGCGGTCGCTGCCGGGGCGCAGTGGCAGGTCGACGGTGGCGTCTGGCAGAACTCGGGTACCGCGCTGGATCTGGCTGCCGGCGCGCACACAGTGTCGTACAAGGCGATCGCCGGCTGGACCGCGCCACCGGCGCAGGCCATCACCATCGTCGGCGGCGTGCCGCAGGTCCTGCAGGCGACCTACACGCCGCCGGCGGCCATGGGCAGCCTGACGGTGACGCTCACCGGCGCGGCCGCGGGCGCAGCCTGGCGTGTCGTCGGCGAGGCCGGCTGGCGTGCCTCCGGTACCACGGCCGAGCTGGCGGCGGGGACGTACACGGTCGAGTTCCAGCCGGTCAACGGCTTCCAGACCCCGGCGCCCAAGGCGGCGACGGTGAACGCCGACAGCGAGACGCAGGTTGAGGCCTCGTACCTGCCCGTGCCCGCCTTCGCGGATGCGCCTCTGCTGGAGCAGGCCGTGGCCATGGGCGCGGAAACAACGATTGTCCTGCCGGTGCTCAATCACATCGCGGGGACCACCCTCCGCGGCACGCCGGTGGGGGCGTTGCCGTCCTGGCTGAATGTGAGTGTGGATCAGGACGCCTCCACTGTCACCCTCACCGCCAGGCCGACTCGCGCCGGCGCTACTGAGGTCGTCCTCGAGGCCCAAGCAGTGCAGGGCGCCGACCTCATCCGCGGCGGGCAGATCACGGTCCGCATGGCGGCGCAGTCGCCGCTGGAAATCAACCCGGACGCCATCGGCAACTTCACCGGGACGATCTTCCAGGAGAACGTCAAGAGCGCGGCGGCGGTACGTGGTACGGTCACCATGACGGTTTCGGACACCGGGCGTATCACCGCCAAGCTGGTCATGCTGGGGAAGACCTATTCGTACCGCATGTCGACCTGGAGTGCGGTCGATGTGACCAGCCAGACCCTGACCGCGACCTCGGCGGACGGCGCCCTGGAGCTGTCGATTGGCCCCGGCGGCATCGGCGTGGGGTCGTTCACGGTACCGGGTACGAACGGTCCTGAGTACGCCATCGAGCTGGACCGCATCGTCTGGCACCGGACGAACAACCCGGCCACCGCCTACGAGGGCTACTACACGGTGGCCCTGCCGGTGAACGATCGCCTGAACGAGGCCAAGCCCCTCTCGTTGGTGCCCAATGCCGGCGGCTACCTGGTCTTCACGGTGAAGGCCGATGGCAAGGTCACGTACAGTGGCAAGGTCGCCGACGGCACCCGCTTCAGCGGCTCGTCGGTGGTGGTCGAGACGGCCTTCGGCAGTGCGCTCTTCACGGTCTTCTCGCCGCTCTACAGCCGTCGCGGCTGGATCGCCGGCCAGCTCGAGATCTTCCCGGGCGGACCGGCCAAGGTGCTGGGCTACGGCGTTCCGGTCGGCAAGGATGCGGACCCGTTCTGGCAGTGGTCTTACCCCGGCAAGAACCCGACGCGCGGCCAGACGGCCGACGCCTTCACGGTGACGCTGTACCCCTACGGCGTCGGCTATGAGAAGGGCCTCCCTCTCGAGGATGAGTCGCTTGAGTTCACCGAGGTCACCTGGTCGCTCGACGCCGCGGCGCCGATGGCGCCGGAGTACGGCTACACCGCCAACCGTCAGCGCTTCTATGCCGGTCCGGCGGCGGCGGCCCTGCCGATGGAGATGGCGCTCACCGCTGCGAACGAACGCCTGACGGCCCCGAAGGCCACGACGCCGGTCCGCCAGCCGGATGGCACCTACGCCTACAACGGCACCAACGACTCGCGGCTGACCATCCGGTACTCGCCCTCGGCCGGCGTGTTCTCCGGGTCGTTCAAGCTCTACTACGACTACCAACTGAACGGCAAGTGGCAGCACAGGACGGTGACGGTTCCTTTTGAGGGCGTCCTCACACCGGAGTGCCGCGGCTGCTCGGCCGATCCCCTGCCCCTGGGCTTCGGCTATGTCGTAACCAACGACGCCGGGACCGAACCGGCGATCGGCTATGCCGTCAAGCGCGCCTATCCGGTCTTCCTCGACGACGCCAATCCGCTCGGGGAGCCCGTCGCGCCGTAAGGTGTCGACCGCGGGTGTAAGGCGGGCGCCGTTCAACGGCGCCCGCCCTGGGTGGATCAGTCCCCTGATTGGCAGAGCCCGAGCCACTCGGGAGAGTGGCGGTCCCGGGGGGAGACGGCGGCAGGAAGTGGACAGAGTGGACCCGGTGGACCCCGCCGCAGGCCGCGCCGGAAGCCATGCGCAGGGATGCGCATGCCACATCCCCTCCGGCGACCGTCGTCGCCGGAGGAGTCCGGAGTCTGAAAGTCCAGAGTCCCACCGACTACCGACTACCGACTACCGACTACCGACTACCGACTACCGACTACCGACTACCGACTACAGACTACAGACTACAGACTACCGACTACAGACTACCGACTACAGACTACCGACTACAGACTACAGACTACAGACTACAGACTACAGACTACAGACTACGGACGCCCGACTCCCGAGGCCCGACGCCCGGTAACCGAACGCCAAACGATCACGACCGGAGGGAACCGGGCAGAACGACGGGACTGCAGAACCACCGACGCACGGACGCACGGGCGTACTCGTCCGGGGAGTCCGGGAGTCCGGAGTCCGGAACTACTGGCGCACCGTCCACCGACGCACCGACGCACGGGCGTACTCGCCCTCTTCCGGCCCCCTCCCTCTCCCCCTCTGCGTACCTCCGCGTCCTCTGCGGTAGGATCCCCTCCCCGGAGCGGCCGGGGACAGCCGCCGCTACACCGAAGAGCGCCACTCGGCTCGTGGCGCCCACCACCGACGTACCGACGCACCGTCCACCGACGCACCGTCCACCGACGCACCGTCCACCGACGCACCGTCCACCGACGCACCGTCCACCGACGCACCGTCCACCGACGCACCGACGCACGGGCGTACTCGCCCTCTTCCGTCCCCCTCCCTCTCCCCCTCTGCGTTCCTCCGCGTCCTCTGCGGTAGCATCCCCTCCCCGGAGCGGCTGGGGACAGCCGCAGACGCAGGCGGGACGCCCGTGCCACTCTGGGCCTGGCGGCCTGCCGGGCCGAGCCGGTTTGGCCATGTCCTGAAGCCATGGTACATTGTCGTGTTTGTCTTCTGGCTGAACGTGTTCACGGAGGGACTATGACGATACGATCGACGTGGATGGCTCTGGTCGCCCTGGCGGCGGCCTTTGCGCCGGCGGCCGTGCAGGCCGAGCTGGGCGACTGGTTGCAGGATCTGCCTGCGGCGAAGACGTTTGCCCTGCGCAAGAGCCGTCCCCTGCTGGTGATGTCGGGGGACTCGCGGACCTGCTACTACTGCCAGGAAGCCGACGAGAAGGTCTTCTCCGACCCGGCCTGGAAGGCCTATGCCGCGGCCAAGGGCATCGTGCAGTACTACGCTGACGGCGCCTACCCCGAGTCGCTGGCGGTTCGCAAGGCCCTGCATGCGGAGTACTACAACCCGAACTTCCCGACGATCTCGATCTTCCGGCTGAAGGCAACGGCCGACCTGAGTTCGAATGCCCTGGACGCCGCGACCAACGTCGAGCTGGTAGGCAAGTTCGTCTACCGCGAGAAGGCGACGATCAACGGCATCACCATTCCGGCGCCCAGTCCGGCGAACTTCATAGCCATCCTCGAGTCCTTCTACAGCGCCACGCATCCCGAGTGGCTCGAGGACATGCCGCTGGGCGACGACGCCGACTTCGCCGACGACATCGCGGGCGGCGCCACGGCGCTGACGCTGGTGGCGGGCAGCATTGCCAACTCCAGCGCCCGGACGCTCAGCGGCGACGACGTCGCCGACTGGTTCTCGTTTGAGGCGACTGCCGGCACGACCTACCTCTTCACGAGCCGCAACTACGCCGTGCCGGCGGGGGTGGATACCACCTTCGCCATCTACGCAGGCGACCCGTCGGGGGCGCCGGCAGTGACGCTGGCCGGTATGGCGGCACTGGGCGAGGGCCTGAGGTTCACGGCAGCCACGACGGACACGCACTACGCCCTCGTCTCGCGCCCGGTCGACCCGTCGGTCCGCGGCCTGTCGTACACGCTCTCGGGAACCGTGATCGAGGGCCTCCCGGAGGCCGGTGAGCTGACCAACCCGCTGTGGGACACGGCGGCGGTCGGCCGCTGGACGATGAGCTACGAGGCGGCGGCGGCGACGGGCAAGCCGATGCTGGTGCTGTTCTCGGGGCTGCGCTGGTGCCCGCACTGCATCCTGGCCGACGCGGTGAC
>JAGVUW010000806.1 GCA_019136035.1 Verrucomicrobiota bacterium
GCCCGCGCCGCCATCCGCGCCGCCCTGGAGCCGGTCTGCCGGCGCCTCGACCCGGCGCCAGACACGGCGCCGCCGCTGGTCGTCCTCAGCGGCGGCTCGGCCACGACCTATGCCGCGGTCTGCCTCGGCCTGGAGCGCTACGAGGCCCGCCGCGTCCACGGCTGGACCGGCCAGACTGCCGACATGGCGGCCGCCATCGCGAGGCTCTGCGCCCTGACCGCCGCCGAGCGCGGCGCCCTGCCCGGCCTCACCCCGGCCCGCGCCCCGGTGCTCCCGGCCGGGCTGCTGGTCCTGCACGAGTTCCTCGACCTGGTCGGGGCGCCCGCCTTCCGCGTCTCGACGCGCGGCCTGCGCTTCGGCCTGGCGCGAGCCCTGTCGGCCGGCGATGTCGAGCCGACCTGGACCTGGTGAGAGCCACCGCGTGGAAGGACCGCTAGCGCGAGACACGGCAGGCGTCCACGAGACGCCGCCCAGGCTCCGCTCGGGCCGCCGCGCCGGCGCGTGTCCGCTGAAACGCGGCCCGGGAGGCCGCCTTGCTGAGGGGAGATCGGTTGACCATGCGCCACATCGTCCTGGCTGCCTGGATGGCCTTGGGCGGGCTGTTCGCCCGCGCTGACGTCGTCGAGGTGCTCATCCTGCAGACCGCCGACCTGCACAGCGCCATCGGCACGCCGACCCTGCCCGACGAGGGCGACTGGCTGCGCCTCCTGCCGACCATCCACCGCCTGCGCGATGCCCACGGCCCCGACCGCACTCTCCTCGTCGACTGCGGCGACACCTGCCAGGGCAGCGCCGCCGCCCGCACCAGCGGCGGTGCCGTCGGCATCGCCATGCTGCAGCGCCAGCAGGTCGATGTCTGGGTGCCCGGCAATCACGACCTCGACTTCGGCCCGGCGCAGCTCCTGCGCTGGTGCCGCGGGTCGGGCCTGCCCGTGCTCTGCGGCAATCTCGTCCTGCGACCCGGCCGTCAGCGCCTGGCCTTCCCATCGTGGCGCTGCTTCGAACGCGGCGGTGCCCGCATCGCGGTCATCGGCGCCACCGCCAGCTACCTCCGCCACTGGACCGGCGGCAAGACCGCCCGGCAGATCGAGGTCACCACCGCCGCCGCGGTCCTCGACCGCGTCCTGCCCGACGTCCTCGCCACCGCGCCGGACCTGGTCATCCTGGCCACCCATCAGGGCTGGCTCGAGTCCGACCCGCGAGAGATCAACGAGGTCAACGACCTGGCCCAGCGCTACCCCGAGATCGACCTCATCCTGGGCGCCCACACCCACCGCGCCATACCCGGCCTGCGCATCGGCCCGACGGCGTGGTACGTCCAGCCCGGCGCCCTCGCTACCCACGTCGCCGCGGTCCGCGCCCGCCTCGACACCACCGCGCACAGCGTCGTGGAGCTGACCTCGGAGCTGGTCCCGGCCGATGCCACGGCCGCCGCTGACCCGGGGCCCGAGATCAAGGCGGTGCTGGCCGCGACCGAGGCCCAGGCGGGCGAGGTCGTCTGCCACCTCCCGGCAGCCATACCCTGCGGCGGCACACCCGGCGTGAGCTGCGCCCTCAGCGAGCTGCTCTGCCGGGCCCTCGCCGCGGCCACCGATGCCGAGGTCGTCCTGCATGGCACCCTGGGGCGCAGCGGCCTGCCGGCTGGGCCCATCACCGAACGGGACCTCTTCGCCATCGTGCCCTACGAGAACAACGTCACCCTGGCCGAGCTGACCACCGCCGAACTGGAGACGGTCGTCGCCGAACAACTGGCCAGCCGGACCTCGTACGTCTACTCCGGACTCTGGGGCGTCGAGGCCGCCATCGTCGAGGGCACCGCCGAACGGCCGCCCGGCGTGCGCCTCGGGGCCGCGGACGCGCCGGCTCCACCGCCCGGCAGGCGCTGGCGCGTCGCCATGAACAGCCATACCGCCGGCGGCGCCGGCGGGCGATTCCCACTCCTCGTCGACATCCTGAAACCGCCCCGCGTGCACTGCCGACACACCGGCATCGAGACCCGCGACGCGGTCCGGCGGTACCTCCAGGACCACGCCGGGGAGACGGTCGAGCCCCGCCGCTGGATCCGCGGACGACTCGCCGCCTTCGACCGCCCGCCGGAGGCCGCTTTGGGCGAGGGCCCGGCCGCCGCCGGCGAGTAGGTCCGCCGCGCCGCCGGTGAGTAGGTCCGCCGCGCCGCCGGTGGACCGGGGCCTTGGACGGCGCCGTGGACCACCTCAGGGGATTGCGGTTGGTGCGCGCGGGTGGCGCGCGTCGGCAGGGTCCTGGCCCGCTGAACGGACGAGGCCGGCCGGTGCGGGTGGCGCGCGTCGGCAGGCTACGCCACCGGCACGTCGCGCCAAGGACGGATCTCCGCCACACGGCCGGGGCCGTCAAGGACGCCGACGAGGCCGTCGTGCTGCCAGGCCGGGATGATCTGCACCACGCGGCCATCGGGCCTCTCGATCACGCGGCCCTGGTGGAAATGGCCGAGGTACAGCGCCTGCACACCGCGGTCGAACCACCCCTGTGCATAGGCGTCCAACTGCGCCTCAGGGAAGTACCGCGGCCACTGCCGGCCACGGACCTCAAAACGCCGCTTGATCATCCGGGCGATCGCCGTGGCACCGGGCGTGTGCTCCTCGAGCCAGCGAATCAGCGGGCACTTCACCACACGCCGAAAACGCCGGTAAGCGCGGTCCGCTGAGTTGACCGTGTCGCCATGCACAAACAGCCGCCCGGCAGCGTCGACATGCTCGTCGGGACTGCAGAAACTGAAGGCCGCGCTGTGGCTGTGCGCCAGGAAGAACTCGTGGTTGCCCTCGACAAAGCCGACCACGCGGCGCCGCGACTCGGCCTGGCACCACGACAGGAAGCGCCGGTGCAGCTCGTGCTCGTAGCCCGGCAGCGCGATCCAGAAGTCAAGGATGTCGCCGAGAAAGACGACGTCATGCCGAGTCCGCGCCAGGTGCTCAAGGCAGGCAAAGAACTCGTCCTCGTTGTCATGCCGGGCGCTGGCGTGGCAATCCGCGATCAGGATCATGGGGCCTGTGGTGTCCCTTCTGCTGTGACGGCATCGACGCGGTCCAGGGCCGGCCCAAGGCCATCGCCGAGGCAGCCCCGGGAACTCGGACCGGCGGCCGCGCCTATACCCTAAACTCGCATTGCCGTCACGGCGCCCCGTACTCCGACGTTTTGTGGCAAGGCGACCATCGCCCGCCATCGGTGTGGAGCGCGAGTGTCCACAGACGCAAACGCGTCCACGAGCCGGGGCGGCGTCGACGGCACAACGACGCGATGTCCCATGCGAGCCCAGACCCCGGCGCGCGGGCGCCGGATATGGCACGGCGAGTCATCGCCCGCCATCGGTGTGGAGCGCGAGTGTCCACAGACGCGAACGCGTCCACGAGCCGCAACGGCCTCGACAGCACAACGACGTGAGTTTCACAAGAGGGGGCGTGGTTCGTGGATTGGCATTCCCGGGGGTCGGGCTCCCGCGCGATCACCGGCTGCGATCCGGCACCCCCTCGGATTGGCCGGGTGAGCGCTGACGCGATCCTCGATCAGCCTTGGAAGACCGTTCACGACGCCTCCCCGCGGGCCGCCGTTCTGGCGCCCTGACAGGGCATCATTCGCCAGACCAGGGCAACGCCCTGGGAAATCGGGCATGACGCATCGCAGGCTGAAAGTCTGCGACAAGACGGTGCACGTCACACCGCCATGTCTCCTACGAGCCCAGCCCTCGGTGCAGGCGAGTAGGTCCGCGGCGCCGTCCGTGGACCTCCCGGGCGCCACCCGCGCCCGGGAGAGCGCCACTCGGCTCGTGGCGCCCACCCCCGCACCGCCGGCCCGAGGCGCCGGGACAAGGGACCTTCCTTGCGTCCGCTGGACTACCTGCCAAGGCCGGGCGCGCCCTGAGCGCGCCCGGCGACGGCCAGGACCAGCCGCCACAGCCCGCCGGCGACCAGCGCCAGCAGGCCCCAGCCTGGCAGGACCCCGGCCAGCAGGCTGACCAGGCCGACCAGCATCACCACGCCGGCCGCGCCGCGACCGGCACGGGCCGTCCCGAGAGCACGACGGCACCAGCCCGCGACGAGCACGGCCAGGACGACCACCAGCAGCGCCGCCAGGAGCCGCTCGAGGGTCCCGAGCGCCGCCGCCGACAGCGCCCGCGCCCGCAGCACCAGCTCTCCTCGCGGCGTCGTGAAGCGCTCGCTGACCCAGCGGCTGCCATCGAAGCCCGGCAGACCGACGCTCAGACTGGCCAGGCCGCCCATCGGCGTGGCCATCGGACGGCCGAGAACGACCGCTCCCGCGACGGTGGCCTTGCGCTCGGCGCGGTCCATGCCGACGACGCCAGGGGCGCCAGGCGCCATCGGCGCGCTGTCCAGCTTGCGCTGGTAGAGCTCGACGCGCTGCTGCAGGTCGTCACGGGCCGGCGCCGCCGCGGGCCTCTGCCGCGCCTCCTTGCCGTCACTCGTCGCATCGCTGTCCGCCATCGACCAGGCCTGGCGCCGCCCCGGCGACGGCTTCGTCTGCCGCGGCACCAGAGGCGCCGCCGCGGGCGCCGGAGCGGGCTCGCTCCGCGGCTCGGCCGGCACGATCATGCTGAGATCGAAGCGCTCCTCGCGCAGCGCCTCGGCCGGCTTCGTCGCCACGACCTCGGACCAGTTGCCGCCGAGCTGGGTGACCTGGTTGCGGACCATGCCGGTGGACTGTTGGGCGAAGGCGCGGTTCAGCCGCAGGCGATTATCCTCGGCCGCCGGCACCGCCTGCGCCGACTCAGCCCGCCGCAGGACCGCATCGGCGTCCTGCACGAGCTTCTGCGCCTGCGTCACCTGCGACACCAGCGCCGCGTTGCTGGCAAAGTCGCCGATCGCGGCCTGCTGAGACTCGGCCAGACGCTGGTTGATCTCCTTGAGGTTGCTCACGGCGCGCGCCTGCTCGAAGGCACTGCCGGACTGCAGGGTGTCCATCAGGCGCTTGGCGAGCTGGTTCTGGTAGGCCAGGTAGCCGGCCTCGAACTCGCCGCCCTGGCGGACCCGCCGCAGGCTGCCATCGAAGCCGAACCAGCGCCGCGTCCGCGGCAGCCAGAGCTCGACCTGGCTCTGCTCGACGTTGACATTCAGGGTGCGCACTAGGGGCATCGCCAGCGGCCGCAGTGGCCCCGACGGCGGCAGGCTGCCGGCGTAGGTCAGGGCGACGACGTAGTCCAGATCGCCGGCCGCCGTCTTGACCAGGGGCACGCGGACCCGCCTCGAGCCCGCCGCCTCGGCCTGGATCGGCTTGGCCGGAATGCCGCCGACATGGACCGTCCACAGCGCCGAACCGTCCGGGAGCTCCAGATCGAGGAACTGCTCGGTGCGGTTGTCGACGTGGTAGCTCTGCGAGGCGCGGTAGGCGCCGGCGTCGTCGAGGATCAGCAGGGCCTCGGCCAGGCCGATCCGGGCCCCGACGGTCTCCACGGCCTGACGCGTACGCGTCCGGAAGGTCAGCCGCGGCACCACCGGACCGGCTACCGCAAGGTACGCCTGGCTGATGCCGCCCTGCAGCAGCGCCGCCACCGCGGACCACTCGTGCTGCTGCGGCGTCAGGACGCGGAAGGCCGTGCCCGGGTCGACGATGACCTCGTCGCGACCGCCACCGGCAGGATGACCTCCTGCTCGGTGCTGTCCAGGAGGCGGTCGTGCTCGACCAGCACCCTGACCTCGTTCATGACCTGGTCCTGCAGCTCGACGGTGACGCGGACCTGCCGGCTCTCCGGCACCGGCTCGATCGTCTTCTGACGCAGATGCGGGACGCTGATCCGGGCCTGCGCCAGGGCGTCGGAGAGGCGGAAACGCAGCTCCTGCACCCCGGCGTTGTGGATGGTGAAGGCCAGAAGTGTCGTCTCCTCGATGGCACGCTCCGTCACCCGGACGTTCGTCACCGTCTGGCAACGCACGTCGGCCTGGCGGGGCTCGAGCACCAGCTCGCCGCCGTACTCCGGACCGCGGTAGTGGAAGCCCAGCCGGGTCAGGGGCCGCTGCGACTCGCCCAGCCACGCGTAGAGGCGCTTCAGCAGGACGGCCTCCAGCCCGACCAGATCGCGCGGCACGACTTCGTAGAGCGGGTCAGCCTGGATGGCGAGGTCGCCCTCCTGACGCTGGGCGTCAGCCACCCAGACGCGCGGCACACGCACCCGCCCGACCCGGCCAACGGCGCCCAGCCGGCCGCTCAGGACGACCGGAATCTCGCCCTCAAGGCCCTGCTCAAGATGGACGGTCAGGGTCTGGCTGTCGGCGCCGCGCAGGGCACTCCACTCGAAACGCCCCGGCGCCACGACGCGCTGGATCTCGAGGTCGGCCGGGAGCGCCATGCGCAGGCTGTGCAGAGGCCGCCCGCGCACCCCCAGCATCACCCGGCTCTCCAGGACGCGCTCGCGCTCGGCAATGCGCAGGATGCTCTCCACCCGCGCCTCGACCTCCGGCTGCGCCAGACGCGCCGCCAGGCGCAGCGAGCCGGCCCCCGAGAGGAACTCGAAGGCCTGGAAGGACCGCGCCCCCAGCGGGCTGGCCCGCACCGGCGCTGCGGCCTCGGCCGGGGTGTCGATGCGCCGCACGCCCTCCTGAGCGTCGACGCGGAGGGCCAGCGCCGGGCTGTGTCGGATCAGGATCCGGCCGACATGGCGCGAGGCCGCGGGGACGCCCAGCATCGGGATGTCCACGAGGGACTCCGCGGCGGTGAATGCCGCCGACAGCGGCTGCCAGGCCTGCACCAGCACCTCCTCGCGGCCGCGGGCGGCCTGCTGCAGGCTGACCTCGACGCGGGTCGCACCGGCGCCCGGCGCGGCCTGCCAGCCGCGCACATTCCCGCCGGTGATGCTTTCGATGCGGTAGCCATTCGGGAGATCGAGGCTGAAGGCGTGGCTGTCGCCCTGACGGAATGCCAGCTCGATCGCCCAGGCCGCCTGCAGCCGGTCCTCGAGAACCTCGATCGTCGCCTGCGTGCTCGCCGTCACGGCGGCGTCGGCCTGGCCGCTGGCGACCCGCGGTCGCCAGCGCAGGTCAAGGCGGCCATCGGCCGGCAGGGTCGTACGGATGACCTGGTCGGCCGTCGTGGCGTCGTAGACCCCGCGGTCGGGCAGGCCGCCCAGCCGGACCTCGGTGCCGGCAGCGGGCACGCGCAGGTCCAGGGCCGTGACCGCTGCCACCGGAAGACGACCCGCGGCAACACGCCAGCCGCCCTCGCGACTGAGGCGGACCTGCAGGGTCAGCTCGAGGGAGTGCCGACCGCGGCCCGGCAGGACGAAGCCCACCCCCTGCGGCAACGGCGGCAACGCGGCGGCCGGCGTCGGCGGCTCAAGCCGCGCCGACGGCAGGGCCCGCAGCGGCGCGGGCTGGCCGGCGAGGACCGCCCGCGTCAGGACGGCGCCGTCGAGAGCCAGCGGCACCTCGAGGGGGCCGTCGGTGAAGCCGTCGACGACGAGGGTGCCGGTCAGGGTCAGCGCCTCGGCGGAACTCAGAGTCCCAGCCAGGCGCAGCTCGGTGATGGCATACGACAGCGGCGCCGGATGGCGATCGGGATCGGGGTAGGCGGCGCGCCAGAGCGCCTCCCAGGTGCGCCGCGGCACGAGAAGATCCCCGCCCTCGCCCTGGGCCTGACCTGGGTCGAAGGGCGCGATGACGGCCCCACGCGGCAGCCGCGGCGGCGGGTACACGGGGACGCCCTCGACCACCACCGGGGCGGTCGGCACCTCGGCGCCCTGCCCGGCCAGCGGCCACTCCCCAAGGCCCACGGCCATCACCGCCAGCGCCACCGCGGTGACCCGCCGACGGCCTGCCGACAGCCGCGCCGCCAGCCGCGCCAGCCCGTGGCCGGCGAGGAGCAGCAGACCGGATACCACCACCGCATTCCAGAGACTCGTCCAGGCCGCGCCGCCCGGCAGCGCCGGCAGGAGTGTCCCCAGGCCCAGGAGTGCGACCAGGTACAGTCCCAGCCGCCTGGGCTCACGGCGAGCCCAGGCGAAGCCCAGGACCAGGAGGCCGACGCCGACGCCCCACGACAGCGCCGTCAACCGACGGCGCTCGGCCAGGAGGAGCCGCAGGGCCGGGCGGTCGCCGAGGCTCCGATAGGTCAGCCGGGCACCCTCAACGCCCAGGTCGATGGCCAGACTGCGCGCGCCCTCCAGGCCGCGACGTGCCCGCGTCTCGGCCGCCTCGGCCGCCGCCAGCATCCCGCCCGGCATGGCCCCTGGCGTCCCGGGGCCCATGCCGACCTGGCCCTTGTCTTTGGCCCTGGCCTTGGCCGCGGCCGGCGCGGCGAGGGCATCCCCGTCGGCGTCCGCGCGATCGACCCGGAGGGCGGCCAGATCGTCGAGCTCAGTCGCCAGGACCGACGGCGCTCCGTACATCTTCTCGTTCGCGATGCTGCCCTCGCTCATCCGGCGGGCGTGCTCATGGCTCGACTGCAGAGCCGACAGGCAGCCGCCGAGCAGACCGTGGCGGAAGTCGGCACCCCCGCCCAGCCGCCAGAGCTGACGCCAGAAGGACACGGCCAGCGGTCGAGACCCAAGGCGTCCAGCCAGCACCACCGTCCCGGAGGTCCGCAGGACCTCGTAGCCCTGCGGGAGGTACACTTCCCAGATCATGTCAGCGCGGGGGACCTCCTCCACGGGCGCCTCGGCGCGGCTTCGGAAGAGGAGCCGTGGCGCCTGCAGGCCGAGGCGGCCGAGGCCGCCCAGGGGCGCCACCGGCGTCTCGTAGACCACCTGCAGGACGCGCTCTGGCGGCCCGGCTGCCGAGAGGTCCACCAGGATCCGGCCGCCCTCCTGCTGAGGCGCGACCGGCGTGCCGTCGAGGGTCACCGACCACAGCTCGCTGGCCTCGGGCAGTTCGATCTCGAGATAGAGGGCCTTCGCACGCAGGCGGTACGCGGCGCGTGACTGGGCACGGCCGGCAGTCGAGAGGACGGTCAGGACACCGGCCCGCTGGACGACGGCCTCCGGGAGCGGACACCCGGCCGGCCGACGTACCCGCAACCGTGCCTCCGGGGGCTCTCCGACAAAACGGAATGCCCCCAGGAGCCGCGGGCCGGGCTGGTACTCCGCACCCGCCAGTTCGCCAATGTCGGCACGACGGCAGGTGTGCTCGACCTGGACATCCATGTCGGCGTGGCCCTCGACCGCCCAGAAGCCCGACTGGTAGGCCACACCCTCGGCCCGCGCCAGCGGCAGCACGACCTCGCCCCCGGCGGCCGCGTCGAACGGCACCTGGAAGGCGACCGCCAGGCGCACGGTGCCGCTGGCCGGCTGCGCCAGGTCGACCCGCCAACGCCGCGCTGTCGCGTCGTCCTGGCTGACGTACTCCTTAATAGGGGTATCGCCGAGGCCGCGGATGGACAGGGCCTGCGGCGTCGACAGCGGCAGGCTCAGCTCGACATGGTCGACGCGGGCTTCCGTCACCGCGTAGGTGACCTCGACGGCACAGATCAGCGCGTCGGGCTCGACCCGGAAGAACGAGCAGGCCTCGGCCGTCAGGCGCGGCGACACGCGGGTCACGGCCAGGGTGGCCGCATAGGCGTCCGACTCGTGGCGGAACGCCAGCGCTGTCGCGACGCCGCCCAGGCCGACGGTGCCCTTCTCGTTCTCGTTCAGCGGGGTCAGGCCCTGCAGGGCCTCCGGGCGGACATGCAGGTCGTCGGCGACCTGCACCGCCACCGCGCCGCTGTGGCTGGTGGCGCCGCGCAACCGCAGCGCCGGCAGGGCCAGGCGCTGCTCCTGCCACGGCTCCAGCCAGCCCGGCGGCACCCGCACCGCGTCGATCACCACGGTCTGCGGCAGGCCGGGCTCGATGGCCTTGGGACTGCGCACGCGGAGATGCCCCGGCAGGCCGTCGACGCCGTCGTCGTGCTCGAAGCGCCAGGGGGTGCCATCGTCGGCGTGAACGCCGGTGACATCCCAGCCGGCCGGCATCTCGAGGTCGAGGTCAAAGAGCGGCTCGTGCGCCGAGAGGACCGTCAGACCGCCGCGCAGGGCCAGGCCGCGCTCGCGCAGGGTCAGGAGGAGATTGCCGGTGACCTGGCGATCCGCCGGCGGCCGCTCGAACTGCCCGCGCACCGCGAAAACCTCGGCCGGCGCGTAGGCGGCGAAGACGGTGCGGGCCGCCGGGCGGCCCGGGTCAGCGGCCGCCAGCGACGGCGGCAGGGCCTGCAGAAGCGCCGCGTGGTCGATCGGTATGACGCCGGTGCTGTCCAGCGCGCGCAGGCGCAGGCGCTGCTCGAGCATGACCCCGACGACCGCGACCTGGCCGGCGACGTCGCGGGGTTCCAGCCGGGGCAGACGCCAGTCGTCCAGGGCCGGCCGCAGACGCAGGGCGCTGAGGTGCAGCACGACGCGCTCGGTCACGGCCTGGCGCAGGAAGACCTCGAGGAGCTGGCCGGAGGCCTCCGGCTGCACGGCCCAGCGCGACAGGAGCGGCGAGGTCACCGCCGTCACCTCAAACCCGGCCGGCAGGGCGATGCGCAGGACGTCGGCGGCCTGGTGGAAGACCTCGAAGGCGACGCTGGCATGGAGGCGTTCGTAGGCCTCTGTGACCTCGTCGATGAGGACAGTGCGGGCCACCACGACGCGCTCGGCGCCCTGCCGCCGGCGGTTGTGGCTCATGACGACCGTCAGGCGGTCGGCACCCGGGGTGAGCTCGAACTGGGTCGTGGCGCCATCGTCGGCAGGGCGCCGCGTGATCACCGCGGCGCCGCCGCGGATCTCGACATCGCCGGGGACAGTCAGGATGACGCGCGTCCCGGGCGGCGTCGGCAGGCCGATGTCCAGGACCTGCTCCGCCGCGGTGGTCTGCAACGGCGCCACCGCCTCGATGGCGAGGGTGTGGTCGCCACGGCCGGACAGCATCAGCCCGAGCCGGCCGTCAGGCAGCCGCCCGAGGGCCGGCGGCGCCGCGCTGACGACGCCACGGACCGCCTCGGCACGGCGAAGGCCGACGCCGGAGAAGGCCAGCGGCAGGAGGTGCAGGCCGTCGGCCAGGACGCTGGCATGGAGGCGAGAGCGGATCACGGCGCGCTCGGCCTCGGCGACGATCTCGATCTCGGCGCCGACCAGCAGCGCCGGCCGCGGCGACGCGGCCGCGGCCTGACGGGCCGCCTGGTCGCGCAGGGCCTCGAACTCCTGACGCGGCATGAGGATGTGGTCGGTGTCGCCCTCCAGGAGGATCGGCAGGGCCTCGAAGGGAACGCGCAGCTCGCGCTCGATCGGCGGGACCGTCAGGGCGTCTACGACTGGCCGGACCGCATCACCGCGGCCGGGCGGTTCTGCGGCCAGGCAGGCCACGAGGGCGCCCAGCGCGGCCCACAGGCCGAGGCCGGAACGCCAGGGGAAGGAGGAGGTCTGTGCTCGCATGGTCGGGCCCTCCTCAGGCTTGATCCGTGCCGGACTTGCCATCCGCCGAGGGCGGCGGGGACAGCGGCGCCGCGGCGGCGGGCGCGGG
>JAGVUW010000076.1 GCA_019136035.1 Verrucomicrobiota bacterium
CCATTGGCGGCGATCGCCAGTTCCGAGCCGTTGTAGGTGATCCGCACCGTCTGCCACTGCCCGGCCAGGAGCGGCACCTGGGTGCGGAAACGGCTCTCGGAGTACCACGGCAGACTCCAGTCGTGCAGGTTGCGGTGCACGTACGCCAGCACGAAGTGGCCATCCCGGACCTCGACCGTCAGGCCGCCGAAGGTGGTACTCTGATGGGCGAACAGGACCTGCTGCGGCTTGACCTCCTCGGGCTTGACCTCGAACTCCAGGGTGAACCCGGCCCGCTGCGGCATCACGACGCTGGGGAACATCACGAAGTTGCCGCGTTCGCCATCGAAGCGCAGGCACTGCCGGCCGTCTTCCACGCACCATTCCGGCGCGGGCCTGTCGGCGCCGGTGAAGACGCCGTTCTGGAAGATCCGGAAGACGGTGTAGGCGCTCTCCAGGCCCTGGAACCCGGTGGCGAAGGCCTGGTAGCTGCCCATCATCCCGTAGAAATCGCGCCCGGCCGCGGTCTTCAGGACGGCCCCGCCGGCCGCCGGGTCGAAGACGTACGCCACCTCCGGCACCCGATGCGCCGGCAGGTCGAGACGGACCGCCCGGCGGGCCGTGTCGGAGTACACATACACCGGCCGCGTGACGGTTGACGTCGCCCGCGACAGGGGCTGCGGCGCGCTCCACCAGACCTTGCCCGAGGTCGTCACCGCCCGCACCGCCGCCACGCCGTTCGGCTGGTTGAACGGCACCCTGGCCTGGAAGACCGCCGAGCGCGAGTCGAGGCGGAGCGGTATCGTCGTCGGCCGGCCGCCGGATTCCACCCCGAGCATGACACCGGACTCGTAGACCTTCGCCTTGACGTCGTTCTCGCCGAGTTCGGCCAGGGGCACCTCCCAGGTGAAGGTCTCGCGCTGGCGCGGGCCGTTCAGGATCTGGCCGGAGACGCTCAGGACGGCCTTGTCGACCGCGCCGACCGGCAGAGAGAACAGGACATTGCGCTGCCACCAGTCGATGTTGCCGCGATAGGCCGGCGAGGGCAGGCCCTCGGTCACCGCAGCCAACTGCCGCGGGTCGTCACCGCTCTGGTACGACAGCACCCCGGTCGCCCCCGCGATCGCGGCGTCGACCTTGACGCTGACCCGGACCGGTTCCTGGTTGCAGTAGTGCAGGCGCAGGCGGTACAGCCGCCGCGAGCCATCCGCCAGCCGGAACTCGTCCCGGGGGTCGTAGGCGAACTGCTCCAGGGCGTTCTGCATCACCTCGACGACGGCCAGGTCCTCCGGGGACTCGAGCCGGCAGTCGACGCGACCCTCCGGCGCCAGGACGACGTCAGCCCGCTCCGGCCGCAGGACATTGCGCAGCGGGGTGCAGAAGTACTGCTGGTCGCCGCTGGAGGTCGTCCGGATCGAGGTGAACGGCAGCCCGGTGTAGGTCTCCAGCGTGCGGCCGCGGTACTCGAGGGTGACACGGCTGCGCAGGGCCTGCGCGGCGGCAAACGGCTCGCTGGCCGGACTCAGGCGCTCCTCCTTCAGGACCGCCGTGTTGAAGGTGAACGGCCCGGCCTGGAACAGCGCCGTCCCGGCCTCGTCGGTCAACTCGTAGCGCAGGGTGTAGTCCTCGCCGACGGCGGTGTCGGGCACGTTCAGGAGCTCGACCACCATCGCCTCGCCGGGAATGAGCTGCCGGCGCTGGCTGATGACCAGATTGGGCACCGTCACGTCATCGCCCGGCAGCGGCGTCGGCGCCTCGCCCCGAAAGCGGTGCGTGTAGTAGCGCAGGATCCGCTGCGTCGACATCGGCTTGCTGACCAGCGGCTGGAAGCCGGTGTCCTCGTTCAGCTCGTCCCACTCCGTGCCGATGTACACGTCGGCGCCGTACTGCAGGGCCCCTTCCAGACCGCGGCGCAGCGTCCGCGTGCCGTCGCGGGAGAGGTTCTGCGCGCCGTAGTAGGCCGTGTAGCCGGCCTTGCCCTGGGTCACCAGGAGCTTGCGGCCGTTGTAGGCCGGCTCGGCCAGGACGCTGCGGAAGATCGCCAGCAGGGCGCCGGAGAAACCGTCGTCGTAGCTGCCGTCCGGGAAGCTGTTGGCATGGCCGAGGTAGAGGCCGTCGCAGACCGCCAGATAGGAGCGCAGGTAGTCCTCGATAAGGGCAATCTGCGAGGCCGGCAGCGCCTGCCCGTGGCTGCGGTAGAGGTCATACAGGTCATGCCCGTTGGTCGGCTCGCCGGCGGCATTCTTCAAACGGATGAAGTGGATCTGGGGCACGAACAGGATCTTGTCCCCGGAGAGCTCCCGCAGGCGCGCGAGGTACCCGGCAATCTCCTCCGGCGCGAGGCGGTCCATGACGTAGCTGCTGATCAGGCTCTTGCCGTTGACGCGGAAGGAGTACGGGGTGTTCGCAATCAGGTCGAGGGTCGCCGGAACGATCTCCATGTAGTCGCGGCTCGAGCTGGTCTCCAGCATCAGGTGGAAGTCGTCCGGAGAGAGCTTCATCCGCGCGGCCGTGTCGTAGATCACCTTCATAGTGCGCGTGAACTCGCGCTCACCCGGCCAGGCAAAGGTGGCGTAGCCGTCCAGGCCGCTCAGGCGATAGAGCTCGAAGGTCCGCGCGAAACTGGGTATTTTGTGGTCCGACTCGCTCTCCTCCCACAGGCCGCGGTCCGCAAACAGCGGCCGGTCGTCGAAGTGGTAGCTGCTGGTGTACAGCCGCCCGGAGTACTTCGTCTGGCTGCGGACAAAGGCGTAGGTCCGCGGCAGCACCCGCTGCCGGACGACGGTCTGCATCTCCTCCAGGCGCTTCCGGCCGAGGTCGTAGTCCGCCGCCGAACCCGGCTCCGCCGCCGATACCACCACCGCCGCCGCGCCCAAGATCGCCAGTACCGCTGTCTTCAGCCCCATGGCTAGACTCCTTTGCCCGATGACCTGCGCCATCACCGTTCACCAGAACGTCCTCGCCCGGACCGTCCGACGGGGCAGTGCCGCGGGACAGCCCGAGGCTGGATATCGATCACGATCTGCCCGCTATGAATGCCGTCAGAGCCCTGACCGTTGCAGGCATGGAGACCCGCCGTCAAAAGCAGGCGCGCCGGGGGCTTGACGCGCAACGTCCCGAACCTGCCGAAATCCACAACGGCATACCCAGCGTCCCCATCCGCTCGAATATGGCCCGGGACGCGGAACTCAACAGGCGCATCGGGGGCAATTCGGAGGCGGCGCTTCGGCCCATCTCCTTGCGCCGGCACGAAAGGGCGTGGGGAGTTCACCCCCCCGATATGCAGGTTCTGGCTGATGTCTTCGTGTACCACCACGCGGCGAACCCCGCTTGACGACAGAACCGCGGTCAGCGTCACCGAATCGCCCTCGGTGCAGACGCCGGCGCTGGACCGCAACGAGAGGCCGAGTTCGGGCACCGGCAGCCCAAGTCGAACCACAAACCACAGAAGGCCAAGGAACACGACGCCGTGCACCGCACGACGGCCGTACCCGGAGTTCCGACGGCGCGGCACCATGGGACCGACTCCCTCGCGCTACGAATCCGTACCTCCACCAGGCCGTCACGCCGACGCCTTCAGCCTTCGCCGTCCGGACGCAGGCAGGGCGGCATCGCACGTAATCGGCAGCACACCGTCGCGCCTCGTGTTGGCTTCAGAACGTACCCGGCCACCCGCGATTGTTCAACGGCCGACGCAGACGCGGCAGGGCTGATCGACGATCACGGCAGCGCTTGCCTGGCCACCCTCGGATGAAGCGTCGCGTCGTTGTGCTGTCGATGCCGCCCGGCTCGTGGACGCATTCGCGTCTGTGGACACTCGCGCTCCACACCGGTGGCAAGCGATGTTTGGCCTTGCCATGGCCGGCGCCCCGGGCGCCGGAGACGACCCTGAAGGGGTGCCAGATCGTAGCCGGGGGTCGCGCGAGAGCACGACCCCCGGAAACACGAATCCAGCAACGCTGCACCCTGGAGGGGTGCCAGAACTGGACTCTCAAACAGCTCTCTGGACGCGGCGCGAGGCTCCATTCGAGTCGGGGCGCATGGTGCGGCGCGTGTCCCCACGTGCGGCGCGCGGCCCGGGGAGCGCCTCGGTACAGGCGCCACGACCATGGCCGCACGCCACCGCCCGAACTCGACTGACCGGTTGCCGCCCCATGCCGCCCGGCCCTTGACAAGCCCCAGGCGCACCCCTACTTTATCCCTCGTGAAGTCCATTCATAATGGCTGAATCACGGCGGGGTTCACAGCGCGATGGTCCAATCGGTTCAGCGGGCTCTGCATCTGTTGGAGCTTCTTGACGGCGGCGGTGCCGGCGGCTGCAGCCTGACCGAGCTGGGTGCCGGGTCGGGGTTGAAGGCGCCGACGGCGCACAACCTCCTCGGGACGCTCCTGGCGCTGGGCTATGCCGAGCAGGACGCCGCGACGCGTCGCTACCGCCTGGGTGAGCGGGCGCGTCGTCTGGGCAGCGGCCGCGCGGTGGTGGCGCGTCTCAAGCATGCCGCCGCGGCGGCGGTGCGGGCCCTGCACGAGGGCACCAACGAGACGGTGATTCTGGCGGTCGATCTCGACGGCCAGCGGCACAGCATCCTGAGCTGCGAGAGCAGTCACGAGCTGCGGGTGACCGCCTCGACGGGTGTCGACGAGCACGTCTATGACACCGCGACCGGCCGTGTCCTGCTGGCCCTGCGGGGCCCGGCGGCGGTCGCGGCGATAGTGTCGCGTCACGGCCTGCCGGGGCCGCTCTGGCCGGAGGTCGTCGACGCCGCCGGCCTGGGCTCGGCGCTGGCGGGGATCCGCGCCGCCGGCGAGGCGGCCTTCAGCAAGCCGGCGAGTCATGTGCAGGCCCTGGCGGTTCCGGTGCGCCTGCCGGGCATGGACCTCGGCATCGCCCTCGGGCTGTTCTACCCGAGCGTGCGCGACACGGCGTCACGCCGTGAGGATCTGCTGCGACGGCTGCACGAGGCAGCCCGACAGATAGCGGTCATGTACGAAAGGATCTGACCATGGACGAACTGACGCGTGACTTCGTAGCCTTCGCCAAGGAGAAGCGGGTCGACCTCATCGGCATCGCGCCGATCGAGCGCTTCGACGACGTCCCGGCCAACCACCACCCGCGCTCGATCTTCCCGGAGACGCGCTCGGTGGTGGTCATCGGCAAGCGCATCACCCGCGGCACCCTGCGCGGCGTCGAAGAGGGCACCCAGTTCGATATCTATGGCCAGTACGGCCTCGCCTGGCTGAAGGACCGCATGCTGGCCGTGACCACGATCACCCTGGCCACCTGGCTCGAAGACCACCGCTGGGAGGCCTGCCCGATCCAGGATCTCGACGCCCGCATCCCGCCGTCGGGCGTAGCCGTGCGGCCGGACCTCCCGGCCCCGAATGTCATGATCGACGTGCGCCAGGCGGCCGTGCGCGCCGGCCTCGGCGAGGTCGGCCTCGGCGGCGAGATCCTGACCCCGGAGTTCGGACCGCGCCAGCGCTTCCAGCTCATCCTGACCGACGCCGCCCTGACCCCGACGCCGATGCTCACCAAGCCGGTCTGCGACCGCTGCGGCGCCTGCGTGCGGAGCTGCCCGCTGGATGCCTTCAAGGGCGAGAAGGCCCTCACCATCGCCGGCAAGACGATGACGGTGGCCGACATCGACTACGGCGCCTGCCGCCGCTGCACCAACGGCGCCCGCGCCAACGGCGACCACGCGGCCGGCCTCCCCGACCGCCTGGCGGCGGTGTGCATGCGCTCGTGCGTGCATCACCTCGACGAGATCCGCGAGGGCGATGCCGGCTTCGAGCAGCCCTTCCGCAAGCGCGACGCCTGGACCCGCAATGCCCAGGGCGAGGTGACGCTCCAGCCGCGCGCCTGAGGGGCCCCGGCGTACCCCAGAGAACCCAGCGGCAGCAACGAACCACCCAAACCCTGGAGAGACCATGGCCAGGACCGTTACCAAAGAGCAGATCAGGGCCTTCGCCCAAGCGCAGGGCCTGGATCTGGTTGGCTTTGCCAACATCGAGCGCTTCAAGGATGCCCCGAAGCGCATGCATCCGTCCAGCATCTTCCCCGAGTGCCGCACCGTCATCGCCGTAGCCCGGCGTATCCTGCGCGGCAACTGGCGCGGCATCGAGGAGGGCACCTACTGGCCGACGTATACCTACTTCGGCTACCACGGCCTCCTCAACAGCTTCTTCATCCCGATGGGCGTCTACGAGACCGCCTGCTTCATCGAGGACCACGGCTTCGAGGCGGTGCCCTACTACCCGGGCGTGCCCGAGACGCAGCCCCCCGACGCCCCGATCCGGCCCGGCACCGTCGCCCCGGAGGTGCACTTCTCGATCCGCATGATCGCCACCTGCGCCGGCCTCGGCGAGCCCGGCTGGGCCAAGGTCTTCCTCACCCGCAAGTTCGGCCCGCGCGTGCGCCTCGCCGCCATCCTCACCGACCTCGAGGTCGAGCCCGACCCGCTCGTCGAGCCGGGCTCGATCTGCGACCGCTGCATGAGCTGCGTGCGCGGCTGCCAGGCGAATGCCATACCGCATCGCAACGAGGGCCGCACCGTCAAGATCCAGATCGAGGATAAGGTCTACGAGTGGGGCGACGTCCAAATGGGCCGCTGCACCCTCGGCTACCACGGCGGCGACCCGCAGGTCTCGCCGTTCCTGCACCAGTCCCTGCCCGGCTGGGAGTTCGACGTCACCACCCAGAACGTCACCGAAGACCGCGGCTACAAGCTCTGCTGGCCGATGTCCCAGGGCGCCTGGCGACGCACCGCCGAGGACCCGAGCGGCCACCTCGTCGACGGCCATTGGCAGCTCGTGCACTGGGGCGGCGGCGCCGGCGCCGGCAGCTATGGCATCGGCGGCTCACGCGGCTGCATGCGGAGCTGCTTCGACCACCTCGAGAAGAAGCAGGCCTGCGAACAGACCTTCGAGAACGGCCGCTTCATCAAACGCGACCGCTGGCTCCTCTCCAAGCGCTGC
>JAGVUW010000772.1 GCA_019136035.1 Verrucomicrobiota bacterium
GCTCTTGCAGATGTGGATGCCGCGGTCGTTGACCAGGTTGATGCGGCTGACCTGGTGGCCGACCCGGCGCAGCAGCCCGGCGGTCGCCATGCCGATGCAGTTGTTGCGGACGTGGCCGAGGTGCTGCGGCTTGTTGGTATTCGGCGCCGAGAACTCGATGAGGATGCGCCGGCGACGCTCGGCCGGCAGCGCCACGGCGGCAAGCAGCCCGGCCGGGTCCGCGACAGTGTCGCGCAGCAGAGCCGGCGCCTTCAGGGTGACATTGACAAAAGCCTTGACTACCTCGACCGCCGCAATGTCGTCGTGCCGCGACAGGAACTCGCCCACCGCCTGGGCGATCTGGACCGGGTTGCGCCGCAGCGGCCGGGCCAGGAGGAAGCCGTTGATCGTCACGTCACCGCTGAATTCCGGCGGGCAGAGCGTGAGCGGCACCTCACCGACGGCCGCTCCAAAGGCCGCCTCGAGGTGCGCACTGAGGTCGTTGGCAAAGGCGAACTTCATGGCGCAGTGTCACCTGGAATCGCTGTCGACTGGCACTGCCGCCGGGACATACCCGTACACCCCCCGACGGCGCGAAGGCACGAATGTAGCACAGCCCAAGGCCTTGTCCACGACCTCAGAGACGGCAGGTGCGGATGTCCGTGACGATGATGCCGCGCGCCCCCAGCGCCTGCAGGCGGTCCATGATGCGGTTGACCTCACTGCGGCGCGTCATGGCCTTGACCGCCACCCAGCCCGGCTGGCTCAGCGGCGCCACCGTCGGCGACTCCAGGCCGGGCGTCACCTTGCAGGCGGCCTCGAGGAGGTCCTGCGGGGTGTCGTACTCGACCATGACGTAGTCGCGGGCGACGATGATGCCCTCGAGGCGGCGGACGAAGGTCTGCGCCTCGGGCGGCATCGCCACCAGGGGCGACCGCGAGAGCAGCACCGCCTCGGACTGCAGGAGCGGCTCGCCGACGATGCGGAGGCCGGCCTGGCGCAGGGTCTCGCCGCTCTCAACCACATCGGCGATGACATCGGCCACGCCGAGCTGCACTGAGATCTCGACGGCGCCATCGAGGCGCACTACCGTCGCCGCCACACCGCGCGCCGCCAGGTCGGCCGCCACCAGAGTCGGGTACGAGGTCGCCACGCGCAGACCGCCGAACTGCTCGGGGGTCAGCGCCGACTCGTTCGGCACCGCATAGCGAAAAGCGGCCCGGCCAAAGCCCAGCGCCAGGAGCTCCACGACCTCGGCGCCGCTGTCGCGCGCCAGGTCGCGGCCGGTGATGCCGAGATCCAGAACCCCGGCACCGACGTAGACCGCGATGTCGCGCGGCCGCAGGAAGGTGAACTCGACGGCATTCTCGCGGTCAGTCACCCGCAACTCGCGATCGCTGCGACGGCAACGGTAGCCGGCCTCGCGAATCAGGGCCACGGCGTCGTCCGAAAGAGCGCCTTTGTTCGGCACGGCAATCTGCAGCATGGGCGTCGTCCTCGACAGGCATCCATATCGTCATCGACCGGCGACCGCTTCGGCCTCCGCACGAGGGCTCACGCGGTACTATAGCCGCTACTCGCGCCGGCCACCGACCGGCCAAGGCCCGGTTCTGGCCCCCCGCCTGCGGCCACCCCGACGGCGCACGGCGGCGCCGGATTCTGCAACGGAACGCCGCGCGCAACGACCCGATCTTCCATGCGAGCCTGCGCGAGCGCCGCGCGCTCCCGGCGGGCGTGCTCCGGGTGCCTTCGCACCGTCCGCGCGGCTTGCATCTCCGCCCCGCAGTAGCTACTGTCAGCGGACATGCACCGGCGACGGCCTGGGCGGGCGGCGGTGCCCCCATGGATGCGGTCGGCAGCAGTGCCTTCAGGGAACGGAGAACGACGATGATGCGCATGGTACGCAGTCTCGCGGCGACAGCGGTCCTGGCGGCGTTGCCGGCCCTGGCGCAGGTGGCGCCGGATCCGGCCAAGACGGCCGAGGTCGCAGCCGGACGGGTCGCCGAGGCGCGCGCCTCGTGGTGGGGCTTCAACCCGGAGGACGCCACCGCGTCCCTGCAGGCCGCCATCAATTCGAAGGCCCCAAAGCTGATCGTCGACAACCTCGGCAAGCCCTGGGTCGTCGAGCCGATCACCTTGGTCAGCGACCAGGAGATCGTCTTCGAGGACGGCGTCGAGGTCGTGGCCAAGGCCGGGGCGTTCAAGGGCACCAACGACAGCCTCTTCCGCGCCGACAACTGCCGCAACATCACCCTGCGCGGCACCAACGCCACCCTGCGCATGCGCCGGGCTGACTACGATGACCCGGCACAGTACAAGCGCGCCGAGTGGCGCCATAGCCTCTCCTTCCGCAGTTGCAGCAACATCAAGGTCTACGGCCTGACCCTCCTCGAGAGCGGCGGCGACGGCATCTACCTCGGCACCGCGACGCGCGGGGTCACCAACAAGGATATCCATATTAAGGATGTCGTCTGCGACCGGCACTACCGCCAGGGCATCAGCGTGATCACCGCCGAGAATCTCCTCATCGAGAACACGATCATGCGCGGCACCGCCGGCACCGCCCCGGAGGCCGGCATCGACTTCGAGCCGAACCACCCCGAAGAACGCCTGGTGAACTGCGTCATGCGCAACTGCCGCAGCGAGGATAACGACGGCTGCGGCTTCGTCTTCTACCTCACCCCGATGCGCTTCGTCTCGGAGCCGCTCTCGATACGCCTCGAGAAATGCGTGGCAACCGGCAACCGCAACGCCGCTTTCGGCTTCCACACCGGCGCCACGGGCGACCTCTCCGTCGATGGCACCGTCGAGGTCAGCGAGTCGGTCTTCTCATCCGACAACGCCCCCGCACTGTCGGTCAGCAAGCCCGCCAACCGCAGCCGGCTGGTCCTGACCGACTGCCAGTTCAATGCGACGGGCGCCGACGCGAAGAGTTCGGCTCCAATCGTCGTCAGGAGCGGCCAGCACGCCGACGAGAGCGTCGGCGGTGTCGAGTTCGTCCGCTGCCTGGTCCGCGATGCCCAGGTGCGCCGGCCGATTGCCTACGTCGACGGCAGTGGCGGCACGCCCGTCAAGGACCTCATCGGCACCCTCGCCCTGGAACAGGCCGGCAAGGCCTCGCAACTCGCCCTCACCCCCGAACTCCTGGCCGAGTGGTTCCCGGTGAACGCCATGAAGCAGTACACGCGCCTCTCCCTCAAGGACCTGGCGCTGCGCCCGGCGGCACCCGGCGCCGCCGCCGCGAGCTACGCCTTCGGCCATGCCGTCGTGCGCGTGGCCGGGACCTACCTGCTCTACGCCACCGCCGGTGACACGGTCGCCCTCGAGGCGAGCTTCATGCAGGTCGGCAAGTACCAGGCCGACAGCGCGCCGATCACGATCACGGCCCCCGACGGCACGGTCGTCGCAGAGGCCAAGGCCGCCTTCCTGGCCGATACGACCGTCACCTTCACCGCACCGGTCACCGGCGCCTACCGCGTCCTGGCGCAGCCCCGCCAGAACCGCCTGGCCTTCAAGAGCAGCACACACCCGCTCTGCCTGCTCCAGGAGGGCAGCGTGCCGATCCGCCTCATCAGCTCGGCGGGGCCCTTCTACTTCTGGATCCCCAAGGGCACCCGCGAATTCGGCATCCGCGTCGCCGGCGAGGGCCTCGGCGAGGCCATCCGCGCCGCCCTGCTCGATGCCGAGGGCAACGTCCTCCAGGAGGCCGATAACGTCGTCGCGTCGCACCAGTTCGACGTCGTCCTGCCGGCGCCCTCGGCCGGCGCCGTCGGCTGCCTCAAGCTCGACAAGCCCAGCACCATCACCTGGGAGGACCACTACGTCGATCTGCGCGGCGTGCTGCCGCTCCTGGCACCCTCCCCCGAGGCCCTGATCATCCCGGCGGAGTGAACACCGGACCGGCCGCGCCCGGCCAGACCGGCACCCCGCGGCCAGCCAGATCGCGGCGCAGACGCTGAACGGCGACCTCCTTGGCCTTGGCCTCGACGTCGACGGTCAGCGTCAGCGCTTCCCACTCCGACGGGAAGTCGCCCGGGTCGATCAGGTCGGCGTGCAGGGTCGTCCCGGGGCCATCCCAGCCCTGACGCGGGCTGGAGAGGTGGCAATGCGGCTCGCGCCCGCCCCAGGTCGCCACCGCCGCAGCCGTCGAGGCCGCAATGCCGAGGGCCTCGCCCAGGCAGCGCTGGTGGTGCAGGTCGTAGACCAGCGGCACGCCGAGGTCGCGGCAGACCGGCAGGAGGTCGCCCACGCCGTAGACGCGGTCGTCGTTCTCCAGCGCCAGGCGGCTGCGCAGGGGCTCGTCCAGGTTGCCGATGCTCCGCGTCAGGCGCGCCAGGGCCGACGGCTTGTCGCCATAGCCGCCACCGCCGTGGATGGTGATGACGTCGGCGCCGACCCAGGCGGCGACCTCGGCCTGGTAGAGGAGCTCCTCGATCGAACGGCGCCGGACGTCGCCATCGGGCGACGACAGCACCACGAACTGGTCCGGGTGGAACGACAGCCGCAGGCCCAGCGAACGGGCCCGCTCACCGACCGCCAGAAAGGCCCGCCGCAGGCCCTCGCCGCCGGGGAGATCCGACACCGCGTAGCCGACATCCGGCTGCGTGCGCAAGGGCAGGATCTGGCTGTTGATCCGGAAGGCCCCGATGCCGTGCGCGCCACAGTACTCGATGGCCGCACCCAACGCCTGGACGTTGTGACGGCACAGCGCCTCCAGACGCTCGAGCTGCACCGCCCGGGAACGCCCCCGCAACGCCGCCGCCGTGGTGCGGCGGAAGGCAATGTCGACCTCGCTGAATTGACAGCACAAGCCCAGACGGATCATCGCGACCTCACGGGAATGACGGAACGACGGAGTGGGGCCGGACCGGCGCCTCAGTCGCCGAACAGCTCGAGCGCCTTGCGGGCCATGTTCTCTCCCAGCTTGAGGCAACGGTCCCGATAGAGATCCTCGTGGGGCGCCTTCCTGGAGACAGCACCGAAGTGGAGGTAGGGCGAGCCGACGGTGATGCCGCCCGAGTAGACCAGCATGCCGAGCACGAGCAGTCCGGCAATGATGGTCATCTCCGCGAAACTGGCGCCGCCCCCACCCGGCCAGTTCTGCGAAACAAACACGCCGGCCAGCTTGCCCGCCAGGCCTTGCGGGCCGGAGTCGAGGTACTTCTTCATCTGCCAACTGCAGGAGCCCTCGTACGTCGGCGACCCGAAGAGCACGGCCTTGGCGTCGACCACAAAGGCGGAGTCCACGTCGTCGATGGACATGCACCTGGCCTCGATTCCCGGCACCGACATGCACCCTTGCCGCACCAGTTCGGCCATCTTCCGCGTGTTACCGGTCTCGGAATGGTAGACGATAGCAATCTTCATGGATGGTCCTCCGCTCGACGTTCACCTCGTCCGGCTCCTTCCGGCCAGCCGGTTCCGGCGTGACGTAACATAGCGACGTCCTCGCGAGTGTCTGTGCCGCGAAGCACGGCAGCGAATGCCGCGGCGGAACCGGGGCAGGCAGTATCTCACCACCGTCTCCCGCCGCGCCCCACGATACCCCGCCCCGAGCGCAGCGGCAATGGCTGGCCCAGCCCAAAGCGCGCCTGCGCGTGCTCTGCCCGGTCAACCCGCCGAGAGTGGAGCATCGGGGTCTGACGGGGCTGACGGGGCTGACGGGTCTGACGGGGCTGACGGGGCTGACGGGTCTGACGGGTCTGACGGGGCTGACGGGGCTGACGGGGCTGACGGGGCTGACGGGGCTGACGGGGCTGACGGGGCTGACGGGGCTGACGGGGCTGACGGGGCTGACGGGGCTGACGGGGCTGACGGGTCTGAGAGCATCGGG
>JAGVUW010000271.1 GCA_019136035.1 Verrucomicrobiota bacterium
GCCAATCGGGAGATTGGCGCGCCCGGGCGGTCCACGGACGGCGCCGTGGACCTACTTGCCGCCCCGGCGGTGCTCCCCCCCCTGGGACCGCCACTCTCCCGAGTGGCTCCGGTGGCCCTGCCAATCGGGAGATTGGCGCGCCCGGGCGGTCCACGGACGGCGCCGTGGACCTACTCGCCCGCGCCGGGGATCCGGCTGTCGTGGCGGCGGCATCTCAGCCGCTCTGGCGGGCTGTCCTTAGGGTTGTTTTCCTCCCGGTCTCTCCTATGTTAGCGGCCGCCTGGGGCGCGGCCCCAGGCCGGGTCGAACGCATGAACAGCCAACGCCTCTTCCGACTCACATGCGGGGTTCGGCGCTACGCCTGGGGTGACTGCGGCACCCCGGAGCGTCCGCCCTGCATTGCCAGTCTGCTCGGCCTGGCGCCCGACGGCGGGCCTTTCGCCGAGCTGTGGATGGGCGGCCATGCGTCGTTGCCCGCCGTGGTGGCGGACTGGCCGGGCAGCCCGCGCCTCGATGCCCTCGTCCGCGCTCAGGGCGAGGCCATTCTTGGGCCGACCGGCGGCACCGAGTTTCCCTTCCTCCTTAAGGTCCTGAGCTGCGCCCAGCCGCTCTCGCTGCAGGCGCATCCCGACCAGGCTCTGGCCGCGCGCCTGCACGCGCAGGCCCCCGAGTGCTATCCGGACGACCGCGCCAAGCCGGAGGTCGCCATCGCTCTGACCCCGTTCACGGCCCTGGTCGGCCTGCGGCCCTTCGTCGACCTCGTGGCCGAGGCTCGGCGCCTGCCGCCGCTGCGGGCTCTCTGCGACGGCCTGGCACGGAGACCGGACGCCTCGCGACAGGCCCTCGGCAGGCTCCTGACGCTGCCGCCTGAGCACGCCCGGGCGCTCCTCGACAGCACGGTGCAGCGCCTTCCCCCGGACGCGGCCCGCTCTGACCGCGACCGGCTCTTCGACCACTGCCTGCGGCAGTTCCCCGGTGACCCGGCCGCCCTGGTGCCCTACATCCTGAACCTGGTCCGCCTGCAGGCCGGCGAGGCTGTCGGGCTGCCGCCCGGCGAGCCCCACGCCTACATCGATGGTACCATCATTGAGTGCATGACGCCCAGCGACAACGTGGTCCGCGCCGGCCTGACCGCCAAGCGGTGCGACCCGGCGCTCTTCTTGGAGATGCTGCCCGCCGGCGCCGGTGCGCCGGCGGTGACGACCGGGCTGGCCGCGGGCCCGGGCCTGCGGCTCTACGGCGTGCCGACCACCGATCTGCAGGTCGAGCTGCGCGACATCGACGCCCCGACGGCGGTGCCGGCGGGCGCTGGCGGCGTCGCGCTCATCCTCGTCCTGGACGGGGCGCTGCGCCTGACGACGGCGGGGTGGAGCGGCACCGCGCCGCGCGGGACGGTCCTGCTCTGGCCCGCCGCCCTGCCGGCCGTCCAGGTCGAGCCTGCCGCCGCCGGTTCGCGCTGGGTGCGCGCCGGCCGGCGCCTGGCCGTGTGAGCGCCGCCGCCATCCTCAAAGAGCCCCGGCGAGGAGAAGGTCCGGCAGGCCATCCATCCGCTGTGGGTGTACATTACGGGGTTCGCGGGATCCTACCCGTCACGCGGTTCCAGGAGCATAGGCAGACGATGAGTCAGGACAGCAAGAACTCGGATTTCGGCGCCATCTTCGCGGCTTACGAGGCCAAGGTGCGCACGCAGTTCCAGATCGGCGACCGCCTCCGTGGCAAGGTCACCCACATCGACCGCAACAGCATCTTCGTCGATGTCGGCTCGCGCAGCGATGCCATCCTCGATCGCACCGAGCTGCAGGATGCCGAGGGCAACGTCCCCGTCAAGGTCGGCGACACCCTCGAGGCCTTCTGCATCGGCACCAGCGACGACACCATCCGTCTGACCACGCGCATGAATGGCAGCGTCGCCGACGCCTCGCTCCTCGAGGCCTACGAGGCCGGCATCCCCGTCGAGGGCCGCGTCGGCCTCGAACGCAAGGGCGGCTATGAGGTCGAAGTCGCCGGCCAGAAGGGCTTCTGCCCCTACTCGCAGATGGACCTCTTCCGGCGTGAGCCCGCGACCTACATCGGCGAGAAATTCACCTTCCTCATCACCGAGTACGACAGCGATGGCGGCAACCTCGTCCTGAGCCGCCGGCGCTGCCTGGAGAAAGAGCAGGAGGCCCAGCGCCAGAAGTTGCGCGAGACCCTCGTCGATGGCGCCCTCGTCGAGGGCACCGTGACCCGGCTGATGCCCTTCGGCGCCTTCGTCGATCTCGGCGCGGGTGTCGAGGGCCTGGTGCATGTCAGCGAACTCGGCTGGGGCCGCGGTCTCAAGCCCGAGGAGGTCCTGACGGCCGGCCAGAAGGTCACCGTCAGCGTCCAGAAGCTCGACTGGGAGAACAACCGCCTGAGCCTGAGTCTGCGTCAGACGCAGGAGAGCCCGTGGGACCGCCTCGAGGGCGGTTCGGACTACGTCGTTGGCCGGCGCTGCGAGGGCGTCGTGACCAAGCTGATGCCGTTTGGGGCCTTTGTTGAACTCGAGCCTGGCCTGGAAGGCCTCGTGCATATCTCGCGCCTCGGCGCCGGCCGGCGTATCGGGCACCCCTCGGAGGTGCTCCAGGAGGGCCAGACGGTCGAGGTCACCATCCTCAGCATCGAGCCGGAACGCCAGCGCCTCTCCCTGAGCATGGAGGCGCGCCGCGCCGCCGCCGTCGACGATGAGCCCGAGGCGGAGGCCGCTGCCGGGAGCGCTGAAGGCCAGCCGGCCATCCGCGCCGGCGCGCGCCTGACCGGCACCGTCGAGAGCCACCGGGACTTTGGCGTCTTCGTCAACCTCGCCGAAGGTCAGACCGGCCTCCTGCACATCAGCCAGGTCGAGGTGGAACGCACCGGCAACCCCGGCAAAGCCCTCTACCGGCGCTTCCCGCCGAACAGCAGCCTCGAGGTCGTCGTTCTCAGCGTCGAAGGCCGGCGCATCTCGCTGACCCTGCCCGAGACCCTCGAACGCGAGGCCGAACGCCAGCAGGTCAGCGACCACACCGACCAAGGCGGCGCCGGCCTCGGCAACCTCGGCGATGTTTTTGGCAGTCTGCGTCTTGAGTGAGCTGCAAAGGCCTTTGCCGGGGCCTGACGGGACAAGGTCGATCCAGGCCTTAGTGCCAACTAGTGCTTGACATCGCGCCGATGGACGTATACGGTGCAATTGGTTTTCGTTTGTGTGTTCCGGGGGGACCGCTCCGCCTTTGGCGGAGGCGGTCTCGCGGGGGTAGAGTGGATTTGAGAGGCTTCAGGCACATCAGCGGCCCGCCGGTCAACGCTGGGTCAGCCATGCCGGGCCGAGCAGATGGAGTAGGGGCGATGTCTAGAGATCAGCGCAGGTGGTGGGGTGTCCTGGCCGCGGTCGGCCTGTTCGGCGTCTCGTCGGCCATGGCGACGTCCATCCAGCTCTCGCCTTTCGTCGGCCACCAGCGCCATGCCCTCTATCGCGCTCCCGGTGTGGCCCACTCGCCGGACCAGTACTACCAGGACGCCGGCGAGGACTACACCATCCGCCTCAGCAACCTCCGCCTCAGCATGTCGCTGATTCTTGAGGCTGTCTATGACGACAATGTCAACCTGACCTCGGGCAGCGACGAGGAGGAGGGCCTGAGCCTGATGCCCATGCTCTCGACGCAGATCTCCTGGCCGATCAACCCCGGCTTCCAGGTCTTCTCCACCCTCGCCATCGGCTATCGCTATTACCTCACCGGCGAGGACGAAGCCGATGACGACGGCCTGGTCGTCGGCGGCCTCGGCGGCGGCGTCAGCAGCAATGTCGGCTTCGACCTCAAGGTCGGCCAGACGGGCACCCTCACCGCCAGCGACGAGTTCTCGCGCGATATCGAGGCCTTCGACGGCGGCAGCCGTCGCAACCGCGACTACAGCATCAACCGCAACCGCATCAACCTGCGCTACCGCAATGACTTCACCGAGTACACCAACGGCACCGCCCAGGCCACCCACACCAACCAGTGGTCCGACGAGTCCGACTACGATGAGCAGAACCACTACAGCGACTTCATCGACATGGTCCTGATGACCCACCTCAACCGCAGCCTGCAGGCCGGCCCCTACGTCCGCGCCGGCATGTATCGGTACACCGAGAACCTCCACAACGACTCCGACGAACTCGAGGGCGGCCTGGCCGTCGCCTACGGCACCACCCAGCGCCTGGCCCTCAGCGGTAACCTCGGCTACAGCCAGGTCTCTTTCGATACCGCCAACAACCCCGGCGCCGATGACGAATACAGCGGCATGACTGCCCAGATGGCCGCCACCTACAACTACAACGATATCACCACGCACCGCCTCATCTCCAGCTACGGCGCCGAGCAGGGCACCCTCGACCAGGATACCAACTTCAGCCGCGAGTGGATGACCCAGTACACCATCATGATCCAGCTCCGCGAGGACCTCCTGGTGAATGCCGATCTGGGCTACATCGACGCCCGTGAGTCCGACGGCGGCGAGAACTACGACATCTACCGCACCGGCATTGGCCTCGGCTATCGCCTCGGCCGCGATACCACTCTGGACCTGCGCTATGTCCGCGACTGGCATGACTCCGACAACCGTCGCGACACCAACTACACCCGCAACACCGTCACCCTGCGCCTGACGCATCGTCTCTGAGGCGCCCGGGCTGGACGGGCCGGGTCCATCAGGGCAGACCCGGGACAGGGCACCGCGGCGTGCTGCGGTGCCTTGGTGATTGTGCCCTGCTGTGACGCCAGGCCTCCAGCGGCACAGGGTTCGTCGAGTGCCGGCTGCGGCACTCGACGTGAGGCATAGCCGTTCTACACCCGAGGTCATTCCTGGTGGCATCGACATCCCTCAGCGGCGCGCAGCGCCGCGGCTGGTTCAGCGCTTGCCGAGTCGTCCTGGGCGCCCTCGTGCTCGGCGCGCTCACGGCGTTCGCTCTCGACGGTACCCAGGCTATCGTCTTCGGCCCCGGCGATACGGTCCGCGTCAGCATGGCGGAGGACCCCGAGGTCGCCTACGAAGGCGCCATCTCGGCCATCGGCACGATACCCCTGCCGTACCTGCGCGAGTTCCGCATCGCCGGCATGACTCGTGAGGCGGCCGAGCAGGCCATCTCCGAGGCCCTCTGCAAGGACCTCTACCAGAAGGCCACCGTCTCCATCGCCCTCCTGGCCAAGCTCCCGCCCCCCCCCGAGCCTCCGAAGCCCCCGGGGAAGGTCTACGCCTACGGCGCCATCACCAAGCCGGGCGTGGTTCTGCTCCCGGCCGAGGGCCAGATCACCGCCATGCAGCTCGTCAGCGAGATCGGCGGCCTGACCAGTTGGGCGGCGCCCCAGAAGGCCTACATCATCCGCCAGGAAGCCGGCGCCGAGACGGCCGAGAAGATCCCCGTCGACCTCAATGTCGTCTTCTCCGGTGAAGCCCCGAAGACCGTCGTGCCCTTCCGCGACGGCGACGTCTTCTTCGTTCCCGGTCAGACCGCGGCAGCCGGGCAGTTGATGACCAACGACGAGTGTCAGGTGATCATCGTCGGCGAAGTCAACGCCCCCGGCATCATCCGCTTCGCCTCGGGCGAGCAGCGCACCATGATGCGGGCCATCTTCAAGGCGGCGGGCTTCTCCAAATTCGCCAAAGACAAGGGCGTGCGACTCATCCGCTACAGCGGCGACGGCACCCGCAGCGAACAGGAGATCAACGTCAGCGAGATCATCGATGGTGGCTTCCTGGAGAAGGACGTCGAACTCCAGCCCGGCGACATGATCATCGTGCCTCAGAAGGCCATCAATTTTTGACGACGAGGTGAT
>JAGVUW010000623.1 GCA_019136035.1 Verrucomicrobiota bacterium
GACGGCGCCCGGCTCACCGCCGCCATACCCATGGACTCCACGCCAAACCTAACCCGGATTAGTCAGGAAGCCCATAGCGTCGCGCCGATTCCAGGCTACACTGGGATCGATCGCGGCGCCCATGGCCTCGACCCTAAGCGAGGCCGCCCTCAGTGCAGATGGTTCCGTCGTGACGTCAGGACTGTTCGAAGATCGCGTCAGCGCTCTCCTGGTCACCCTGAAGGGGTGTCAGATCGTAGCCGGGGGTCGCGCGTAGCGCGACCCCCGGAACCGCGAATCCACGAGCGATGCACCCTGAAGGGGGTGCCAGAACCGGGCTTTGGAGCAACACTGTCGCGCCGCCCCCAGGCGTTTTCTCTCCGGAAGGAAGACTATGGACACCGTGAAGCGTTGCCTGCCCGTTCGAGTGCGCCGCGCCCTCCTCGCTGCCGGCTTCTGGCTGGCGGCCTGTGCCGGCGTCCGCGGCGCGGACGCCGCGCCCCCGCCGCTGGCCGATGCGATGGAGTTCGCCAATGCGAGCTTCGAGGAGGACTTCGAGAACGACGGCGTGCCGGACCGCTGGCAGATACCCGAATCGACGCAGGTCACCCTCACGGCCGAGGCCTCGAACGGCGCCAAGGCGGCCCGGTTCACCGACGGGTACATCCTCGCCAGTCAGGATGTCTTCATCCGCGACCTGGCCGGACGGCAGGTGACCCTGCGGCTCGATGCCAAGGGCACCGATGGCGCCGCCCTCGGCTGCCAGCTCGGTTTCTTCACGGACCGCGGCGAGGGCAAGAAGGCCTTCGTCTATGCCCGACTCGCCTGGGACCGCGCCCTGCCGCCGGCGTACGAGTCGGTCCGGCTGCGCTACACCTTCCCGGAGAAGGCCCTCGACGGCCGTGTCTGGCTGGCCTTCTACCGCTCGAACCGCCAGGGCACGGTCGTCCTGGACAACCTGCAGATCAGCGACCGGGCTCTCACCCCGGAGCAGCAGCTCGGCCTGACCCGCCTGGCGCGTGAACTCGGCTATCTGGCGACCCGCGCGCGGGCCGGCGCGGAGCGCCTTCCGGCCGCCCGCGACGAGCTGCTCGAGGCCGCCGCCGCGGCAGAGCAGCAGGCGGAGCGCTGCCGCGATGGCGATGTCGCCATGCTGGCCAACCGCGATGTCGAGGCGTGGGTCGCGGCCCGGCACGCCGCCATCAACCGCCGCCTCTGTGCCGAGGCGGTGGGCGTCTTCCCGGTCGATCCCTGCGAGCGCCGCCCCGCCGATGCCCTCGGCGGCGAACGCCCGGCTGACCCCGCCGAGGTGGTGATGCTCCAGGGCGAGTACGGGGCCGTCGGAGCCGAGGTGATGAACACCGAGGACACGCCGCGCGAGGTCGCTATCACGATCGACGCCGCGCCCGGGGTCTTCGCTGACCCGGTCATCCGCAGGCAGGTCTTCATGGAGACGTGGTACAAGAAGGCCGCCACACGCCTCGCCGACCCGCTGCCGCTCCTGCCGCGCGACGACGCCGGGTGGCGCCTCGCCCTGCCGCCGGGCGCCGTGGAGAGGCTCTACGTCGGCTTCCGCGCCGCCCCCGACGCGGCGGCGGGGGCGCACGATCTGACCCTGCGGTTCCAGTCGGCCGGAGCCGTGCTTCAGCCCCTCGTGACGAGCGTCCGCGTCCTGCCCGCGGCGCTGCCGACGACGCCACGCCTGGAGCACATGCAGTTCCTGTACACCGATATGGAGCCGGCGCTGTCGCACCCCGCCGCCGTCGCGGCCGACCTCGCGGCCCACGGCGTCTCGGCCATCGAGTTCCCCTACATCCCCAAGGTCACCTTCTCCGCCGAGGGTGCGCTCGTCACCAACGACATCGCGACCTCGCCGCAGGCGGAGTGGCTGCGCATCTACGGCGCCCACATCGAGCGCCTGGCCATCTTCTGGGAGGGCCGCTACACGCGCTTCCCGCTGGACGGCCAGGCCGAGGCGTACCTGCCCTACACCGACGACCAGGGGCGGCTCACGCCGGCCTTCTCGCGGGCCTACGGCGAGCTGCTCCAGGCCTGGCTCCGCTTCGCTGCCGAGCAGGGCTTCGGCCCGGAGCGCTTCCTCATGATTGCCGATGACGAGCCCAGCAGCAAGGCCGACTACAAAGAAGCCCCCGGGCCCGAGGTGCGCCGAACCCTCGAGCTCTACCGCCTCACGCGCCAGGCCGCGCCGGCGCTGCCCATCGCCGTGACCCTCAGCGACTACGCCATGCCGACCGACGCCGCCGTCATCGCCCAGGCCGCCGACGTGGTGATGCCGGTGTGGCCCTACCGCAAGGCCCTGAGCCGCTGGGCGCCGGATGGGTACAGCCCGCGCGAGACCTTCCGCGAGACCATCTTCCCGATGCTGGATGGTCTGCGCGCACAGAAGGACCTCCGCATCTGGAGCTACCGCGTCGACGCCGGCAAGAGCGAGGACGTCCTCATCAGCGCCCGCGCCTACCCGGTCATCGCCGTGGCGGCGGGCTTCACCGGCATCGCCACCTGGGCCTACAACGTCAAGCGCGGCATGAGCTGGGATGACACGGACGAGGGCCTGCTGGACTACATCTTCGCCTACGACGGCACCGAAGACCACCCGCTGAACCGCGAGGTCAACCCCGCCGGCGAGGTCGTGGTGCCCTCGGTGCGCTGGGAGGCACTCCGCCTGGGCTGGCAGGATGGCCAGGTCCTCCTGGCCCTGCTGGAGCGGTCGCGTCAGCGCCCGGACCCGGCCCTGACAGCGCGCCTCGAGAAGCTCCTCGAGGCGCCGCGACGCTGGGCCCACGACCCCGAGACCGCCGACTACCCCACCGCGCGCGCCCTCTCCCGCGAGGTCCGACGGCTCTACGCCGAGCCGTAGGCGCCGCCGTCGCCCCCGGCGGCGGGACTGCGGGACTGCGGGCCGCGTGGCGCCCTCCCGGGACCGCCGAACGTCGGCTCGGCCTCCTCCCGGGCGCCGTTGCCCGGCGCCCGGGGTTGCGCGGGCAGCCGGGCGGTGTCATGCTACCTGCGGCGGCACGGTCCCGGATCTCGGGGCCGGACACCGCCAGCGCCGGCGTGATCTCGAGGCGGTCTGCGGAGGGCATTGCCATGCGACTCTCGGTCTTCACCGACGAACTCGGCCTGGATGTGACCCAGGCGGTACCGATGCTGCGGCAGTGGGGCGTCGACACCGTCGACCTGCGCGGGCTGCTCTACAACCGCGCCATCGAGGCCCTCTCGGACGCCCAGCTCGGCGACCTCCGGCGGCTCCTCGATGACCATGGCCTGCGCGTCGGCTGCATCGAGTCGTCGCTGGCCAAGGTCCACCTCCCCGACGCCGCCCGTCGCGCCGCCGAAGCGGCCAAGCTCGAGGGTGTCATCCGCGCCGCGGCGGCCCTGGACTGCCGTCTGGTGCGGTCGTTCTTCTTCTGGCAGCCGCCGCGCGACCAGGTCGGCATCCTGGCGGTGCGCCCCGACGAGCAGCAGCGCGTCCTGGATGCCTTCCTGCCGCTGGCTGAGCGCGCCCGCGCCGCCGGCCTCGTCCTCGCCTTCGAGAACTGCGGCGTCAGCCACGACGACGTCCTGGCGATGCTGCGCCTGCTGGCGGTGCCGGAGTGGGGCCTGGCGTGGGATGTCGCCAACACGTGGAACTGCCCCGAGCGGGAGGCCGACCGCACCGCCTTCTGTCGGCGTCTGGCGGCGGCGGCCCGCGTCGTCCATGTCAAGGCCAGGGGCTGCGTGCCGGGGCAGGGGATGGACCCCATTCCGTACGACGAGGTCCTGCAGATCTGCGACCAGGCCGGGCTGCGCGGGCCGGTCAGCGTCGAGACCCATAACGCCGACCCGCAGGCCAATCCGGCGGACGTGAGCCGCAAGGTGGTCGAGGCCCTGCGCGTCGCCTGGCCATCGGCCGCGCCCGGGACCGCACCGCGGCCCAAGGCGCCGGCCGTGCGGCGGCCCTGGCATGACGAGCCGGTCGGCTTCGCCGTGGTCGGCCTCGGCATGGGCCACAACCGCGCCAAGGACATCCACGCGACCAGCGGCACCCGCCTGGTCGGGGTCTGCGATCTCGTCGAGGAACGCGCCCGGCGCACCGGCGAGGCCCTTGACGTCCCCTGGACTACCGACGCCGGGCGCTGGCTCGACGACCCCGACGTTGACGTGGTCGTCGTGATGACCGAGACCGGCCGGCATGGTGAGGTTGCCCAGGCCGCCCTGGAGGCCGGCAAGCACGTCATCACTACCAAGCCGATGGAGGCCAGCCTGGCCGCCTGCGATGCCATGATCCGAACCGCCGAGGAACGCGGGCTGCTCCTCGCCGTCGACTTCGGCCGGCGTTTCCAGGACGACCTCGTCTCGCTCAAGGCCACCCTCGCCGCCGGCGCCCTCGGGAAGCTCCTCAGCGGCAGCTTCGAGCTGAAGATCCTCCGCGATATGGACTACTTCCGCGGTCAGGGCGGCTGGCGCGGCACACGACGCTGGGACGGCGGCGGCGTGCTCTCGAACCAGTCCATCCACCACATCGACGAGTTCGCCTTCGCCGTCGGCCTGCCGCGACGCGTGCGCTGCTGCCTGCGCACCCAGACCCACCCGATCGAGGCCGAGGACTACGGCACCGCCGTCTGGGAATACGCCGACGGCCTCATGATCACCTTCACCGGCACGACCTCCTACCCGCAGCAGACCTGGTTCGACCGCCTGGAGCTGGTCGGCACCGCGGGGGCGCACTTCCGCATCGAGGGCGGGCCTTTCGCCGCGCCGATGGAACGGTGGTTCCTCCAGGGCGCCTGGACCGACCAGGCGCCGGTGCGCGCTCAGCCCGAGTGGCGCAACGCCGCCGACAACATGGCCGCGGCCGTGCGCACCGGCGCCGCCCTGACCTGCACCGGCCGCGATGGCCGACGCACCCAGTCGATCCTCGACGCCATGTACCGCTCGGCCTACGACGCCGACGGGGCCTGGGTCGACCTCGCACCCGAGCTGCCTTAGCCTGATCCATTCGCGAGGATGCCTCGCGGCATCCTTCGCTCCATGGATCAGGCATTGACGGCAGGCGCCTGACGGCCCCTGCCGTCCGTGGGAACCCACCGGGCGCGACGGCGCCACGCGGCGTGCCCGAGGCGGGCCGGGGGCAGGGCGTCCAGCAGAACTCACCTTGGGCGACAATTGGAGCACCGCGATCAGGTAGGTTCACCGCGCCGCCGGTGAACCAGGTCCACGGGCGGCGCCGTGGACCTACTCAGGGCATTCTGGTTGCCATAGTTGGAGCACCGCGATCAGGTAGGTTCACCGCGCCGCCGGTGAACCAGGTCCACGGGCGGCGCCGTGGACCTACTCAGGGCATTCTGGTTGCCATAATTGGAGCACCGCGATCAGGTAGGTTCACCGCGCCGCCGGTGAACCGGGTCCACGGGCGGCGCCGTGGACCTACTCAGGGCATTCTGGTTGCCATGCGCCCCGGCGCGGCCGGGCCACGGTCCGTCGAGGAAGACCTGCTCGTGTCAGCCCTCGGGCGGGAGGACGACGCCGGTCCTGGCGCAGGCGGCGACGACCTGGGTGATCGGGGCGCGCGGGCAGGCGCGCTCGAAGTACGACCGGTCGGCCAGGACGACGAGCTTGCCGCGCGCCCGCGAGATGGCGACATTCAGGAGATTCGCCGCGCCGGCGCCCGGGCGGGTGTCGGCGAGGAGCACCCCGGGCGGGAAGGGCTCGGTGTCGACGGTGTCGAGGATGACCATATCGCGTTCGTGGCCCTGGAAGCGGTGGACCGTCCGGCACTCGACGAGGGCCGGGTCGATGTGGTGCTCCCGCAGGCAGGCCCGGATG
>JAGVUW010000032.1 GCA_019136035.1 Verrucomicrobiota bacterium
GGAGGGGTGCCAGATCGTAGCCGGGGGTCGCGCGAGAGCACGACCCCCGGAAACGCGGCCCCACGAAACATGCACCCACCTGTGGAAATCGACCGCGATTTCCATGGTGACATGATCGGGCGGACACTGCGCCCCGCGGGCGCTGAAGGGGTGCCAGAACCGGAGTTTCCGACAGCCCCGGCGGCAACCCTTCGCGCGGAGCCGGGTCGAAGTCGTCGGAGTCCGCAGGGTCCGGTTGCACGGAGGATCACACCATGCCGTTCATCCGCATCCCAGGAACGCCGGGTCGCTTCTTCGTCACGAAGTCGGTTCCGGAGGGCTTCCGCAAGTACATCTGTTCGGGGTGCCGTCAGTGCCAGGTGTGCAGTGATGAGCGCTGCCGGCCCTGCCGAGCGGGTGTCGAGGCGGCTCCGACGGCAGCGGCGACGCCCGAGACGGCGGCGCGCTGACGCCCGTCCCGCCGGCCGGCCTGAGCGCCGGCCGGCGGGATCCCGATGCCGACTCCGGCCCCGATTTCGATTTCGATCCCGATTTCGATTTCGGCGAGGGTTCTGATGCCTTGGCGCCCGCCGCGGTGCTCGCTGGTGGGGTTGTCGTCGTTCTTGGCGAAGCCTCGCCGCGCGGGCGATCCTCCTCTTGATTTCCCCGGCCCGTGGTCTAGGCTAGGCCTGGCGGGTGGCGTGGCGCGGTCGGGCCGTCCGCGTCGGGCCGGCTGTGGCTCGTCGGAACCATCCCGGTGGGTCACGGTTGCGGCCCCTTGGTCAGAGTGCCGCGTTCACGCGGAAGCGTGCGCCGTGGCTTCAGCCCGGCGCAGCCACGGATGCCGCCGCGGCCTGAAGGCACGCGGCGCGCTTCCGGCTGAAGCCGGTGCTCTGGCAGAGCAGGCTCAGTGGGCAGTATTCTGTCGCGTTGTGACCGCCGCCGCGGGCCTGCGTGTCTGGCGTTGGTGACTGGTCTGTGAAGGGTCAGGAGGAACTCATGGGCTATCTGATTCAGAGCGAGCACCGGCGTCGTCTCGAGGCAGTGCGTGCGCTGCTGCAGTCCCGGCAGCTCGACATGGCGCTGATCTACTACGACGAGTTCAACATCGGCAACGGCTGGTACCTGACCGGCTGGTGTCCGCAGTTCGAGAGCGGCGCGGTGCTGGTGCCGCGCTGTGGCGAGCCGATGCTCCTGGGCGGTCCCGAGAGCGAGCCCTTCGCCAAGCTCGACAGCGCCATCACCCTGACCCGGAACTTCCCGGTGTTCATGGTTCCGGATGAGGAGTACCCGAACGCCGAGATCATCGATTTCCCGAAGCTCTTTGCCGAGCTGAATGGCCTTCTGGGGAAGGTGCGTCGTGTCGGCATGGTCGGCGGCGGTCGCATGCCGGCGGCGTGTTACCGTCAGATTGCCGAGGGCTTTGCCGGGGTGGAGATGGTGGACATCACCGACGCCTACGTCGCGTTGCGTTTTGCCAAATCCGACTGGGAGCGCCAGCAGATCCGCGCCGGCTTCCGTCTGGCGGACCGCTGCTGGGAGGCGATGAAGGCCGAGGTTGCCCCGGGTGTCTCCGAGATCCAGGTGGCGGCGGCGGGCGAGTACGCGGCGCGCTCGCGCGGTGCCAGCGGCTTCGGCTTCACGGCGATCGTCGGCAGCGGCCCGCGCTCGAATGCGGTGGTGCCGACGGCCAGCAGCAAGAAGCTGGCGGCCGGTGAGATGGTCATGGTCGGCATGGCCCCGAAGGTCAACGGCTATGCCGGCGTGGTCGGCGACCTCCTGCCGGTCAGCGGCCGTTACACGGCACGCCAGAAGGAGTGCCTCGAGCACCTCACGACGGCGATGCGTCTGACTCGCGAGCAGCTCATGCCGGGCCGTGTCGGCAAGGAGATCGACGCCCCGGCGCGGGCCTGGTATGCCCGGCACGACCTCCTGCGCTATCTGGTCTGCCCGTTCGTGCATACCATCGGCCTGCAGGAGGCCGAGTCGCCGTTCTTCGGTCCGAACAGCCTCGATGTGCTGAAGCCGGGCATGACGGTCTGCATTGACGTCAGCTTCTTCGGCCATCCCGAGTTCCACGGCGCGCGCATTGAGACCGGCTATGAGATCACCGAGCGCGGCCCGGTCCCGATGAGTCCGAAGATGGATGCACGTTTCTGCGGTTGAGGGGAGAGCAGCGCATGAAGGCCCAGGCCACCACCGGCGCCATGGACGTCGTCTTCGGCATCGACATGGAGACCGACGTCGGTTCCTTCACCGCCAACTACGAGGGCGTCACGCACGGCACGCCGCGGCTCCTGGAGCTCTTCCAGCGCCGCGGCATACCGGCGACCTTCTTCTGGACCGGCCACGCCGCCGAGAACAACCCGGCGATGGTCCGGCGGGTCCGCGATGCCGGCCATGAGACCGGCTGTCACGGCCTCTACCACGAGACCCTCGGTGACCCGATTTTCCCGTTGCCGAACAACTGGCCGGTGCTGCCGAGCGAGGTCGAGGGCCGCATCCAGGCCGCCACCGACCTGGTCGAGCGCCACGCCGGCGTCCGGCCGGTGAGCTTCCGCTGCCCGCGGCTCTGGGGCAGCACCACGGTCGTGCGCGTCCTGGAGAAGCTCGGCTACACCTCCGACGCCTCGCTGCCGCTGTACTTCTACCGCACCATGATCAAGCCCTACCACCCCTCGGCGCGCGACTGGACGCAGCCCGGCCGTCTGAAGCTGGTGGAGATCCCGAACTTCTGCGATCTGAGCATGGAGAGCAAGGACCCGGAGTACCAGCGCGACCGCGACCAGTGGCCGCTGTTCCGGACGCGTTCGGCGCGGGCACTGCTGGAGAAGGTGGACGCCTTCGCGGCGTACGTGCGTGATCGCGGCGTCCGTCCGGTGCTCTGTTTCTACTTCCATCCGTGGGAGTTCCACGAGATGCCGCAGGGCTGGATCGACTTTGGCGAGGCGGCGGTCAAGCCGCAGTCTTTCATTGTCAAGAACACCGGCGCCAAGGCCGTGGAGCAGTTCGACCGGCTCTGTGCCGGCCTGGAACGCCGCGGCGCGCGCTTTGTGACGGCGGGGGAGCTGGCTCATGAGTATCGCTAGTGTTCCGGTCGTGCCGACGGCTTCGGCAGCGGCCCTGATGGCCCTGGCGGCCGGTCCGGCGAGTGCGAGCGAGCTGATGGTGGGCAGCCACCCGCCGGCGCTGGGCCTGCCGCACTTCCCGACGCCGGCGCAGGCCCTGGTCTGGCGCAACTGGGAGATCGTGCCGGTCGAGCGTCTGGCGGCGGTTCTGGAGACGACGCCGGCGGTGGTCCTGGAGCTGGCCGGTGACATGGGCCTGCGGCTGCCGCCGCAGGTCGCGCCGGAGTGGCTCGAGCGCGGCTATGTGACCCTCATCCGCGCCAACTGGCATCTCCTGCCCTACGAGCAGCTCCTGCGGCTCCTGGATTGGTCGGCCAAGAAGCTGGCGGACACCCTGCGCGAGGACGACTTCCTGTGGAACAAGCTGGGCCTGCTCAAGCCCGACTGCCCGCGGCTGGTGTACCGGCCGCTGACCGCGTCTGAGCGCGCCGCGACGGCGGCCCTGCGCGGCGTCGTGCGTGAGCACTTCCCGACCTTGCAGGACGACGACATCGAGAGGCCGTTCGGCTTTCTCGAGGCGATGGCGACGGCGCCGTCGGGCGCCTCCCGGGCGCCGGCGGCGCCGGCGGGCGGTGACGCCTTCGGTCTGCGCCTGATCTACTCCTACTCGGCGGTCTACGGCGATCCGCTCATGACCCCCGAGCTGGATCCCTTCCCGGATGGCCTCCTGGCCCGCCTGGGGGAGGTCGGTGTCAACGGCGTCTGGCTGCAGGGCATCCTCTACACCCTGTACCCTTGGGAGGCGGCCCCGGAGTACGCGGTGGGCTGGGAGACGCGTCTGCGCAACCTGCGCGCGCTGGTGGCGCGGGCGGCGGCGCGCGGCATCGGGGTCTACCTCTATCTGAACGAGCCGCGCAGCATGCCGCTGTCGTTCTTTGCGGGCCACCCGAGTCTCAAGGGCGTCGAGTTCCCGGCGCTTGGGGTGGCGGCGATGTGCACCTCTGAGCCGGCGGTGCTGGACTACCTGCGTCGGGCCACCACATGGCTGTTCGAGCAGGTCCCGGATCTGGCCGGCGTCTTCACCATCAGCATGTCGGAGAATCCGACCCACTGCCACTCGAAGAACACCGGCCAGGGCTGCCCGCGCTGTGCCGGCCGGCCGGTGCCCGAGGTCGTCGCCGAGGTGAACCGCGCCATCGCCGAGGGCGTGCATAGGGTCAAGCCCTCGGCGCGCGTCCTGGTCTGGACCTGGGCCTGGCCGCTGAGCTGGGCCAGCCAGGCCGTGGCGCTCCTGCCGCCCGATGTCGAGGTGATGAACGTCAGCGAGGAGGCCCTGCCCACGCACGTCGCCGGCATTGCCGGCCAGGTGGTCGACTACTCGATCTCGCAGGTCGGCCCCGGGCCGAAGGCCAGCGCCCTCTGGAAGGAATGCCGCGAGCGCGGCCTGCGCACGGTCGCCAAGGTGCAGTTCAACAACACTTGGGAGTGCTCGGCGGTGCCCTACCTGCCGACCTTCGACCTGGTCGAGGCGCACCTGCGCAACCTCAAGGCGGCCGGCGTCGACGGCCTGATGCTGAGCTGGACTCTTGGCGGCTACCCGTCGCCGATCCTCGAGCTGCTGGTGCGTTCGGCCGATGAGGTCATCGCACGACGCTACGGCGCGGCCGTGGCCAGCCGCGTCCGCCTGGCCTGCCGACAGCTCAGCACCGCCTTCCAGGAGTTCCCTTTCCATATCAGCGTGCTCTATACCGCACCTCAGAACGTCGGCCCGCGCAACCTCCTCTATGCCGAGCCGACCGGCTACCGCGCCACCATGGTCGGCATCCCCTACGACGACCTGAAGGCCTGGCGCGCCATCTACCCCGAGGAGGTCTTCGAGGAGGCCCTCCGCGCCTGCCGGGCCGACGTCGAGCCGGCGCACCGCGCCGAGTTCGATGACCTCGAGCGGGTCGCCACCGCCGCCTGGTGCCACTTCCGCAGCACCTTCTGCCAGATCGCCTTCGTGCGCCGACGGCAGTCGCAGGACCCGCAGGACCGCGCCCGCGTCCTCGCGCTGCTCGATGAGGAGATCGCCCTGGCACGGACCCTCCACGATCTGGCGCGCGCCGACTCGCGCCTGGGCTTCGAGGCGACCAACCACTACGCCTATACCCTCAACGACCTGCGCGAGAAGGTCCTCAACTGTGCCCACCTGCGGGCCCTGCTGGGTACGTCCTGAGCATCGCTCTCGGCCCTCGCACGCCCCCTGCCGCGCCGCGGCGGCCCCCTGCCGCCGCGCGCCGGCGCCCCAGCACTGCGACAGCACCCCCGGGGCGGTCGGGCGACGCCGCCTGGCGGCGGGCCGCTGCGGGCACATGTCGGTTTCTGTCGCCATAAGGACGGTTTTGTTGTACCGATTTGTCATTTCATGACCATGAGGTATAGTCCCGTCGATTGGCCTCGCTTTCTTCCGGTCTGTGGCTGACGAGGCCGTTCGGCCCCGGGGAGGGTGCTTCCCGGGGGCGGGCCCGGTCGGCGGGGTCTCCGGGTTCGGCTGTGTTACCGTTGGAGCGGTGGGCACAGCGGGCTTATGGATGCGTATGTGGATGAATGGGCATCGTTACCATCACGGTCGCGTGACCCTCTGGGCCATGCTGGGGTGGCTGTCGGCGGGTCTGCCGTGGGCGTCGGCCTCGTCGTCCACGGAGGCGGGTGAGGCGCTGCACCTGAGTCCGGCGCCTCTCTGGCTGGTCGGCGGGGTGCCGATCACGAACTCGATGCTGGCCGCCTGGCTGAGCGGCGCGGTCCTGGTGGGGCTCGCGTGGCTGGCGATGCGCCGTGCCGCGCCGGTGCCGGGGCGGCTGCAGGGCCTGATGGAGATGATTGGCGAGGCCCTCCTCGACTTCCTCGCCGGGATCATGGGCGAGCATCTGGCGCGCAAGACCTTCTGGCTTCTGGGGACGCTTTTCCTGTTTGTGCTGGTGTCGAACTGGATGGGCCTTCTGCCAGGCTTCGGCACGCTTGGCTGGGGTGAGGCCTCCGAGCATGGCGTGCAGGTCACGCGGCCGCTGTTGCGGGGTGCCGATGCCGACGTCAACCTGACCTTTGGCATCGCGGCACTTCTGAGCGGCTTCTGGCTGATCTGGTCGGTCCAGGAGCAGGGCGTGCGGGGATTCCTCTGGCACCTGTTCGGGCCGAAGGGGAACATGAAGGGCTTCATGGGGATGGTCCTGGGGATCATCTTCTTCGCGGCCGGTCTGCTGGATCTGATCTCGATCTCGTTCCGGCCGGTGTCGCTGAGTCTGCGTCTCTTCGGCAATATCTTCGCGGGTGAGGCGATGCTGGAAGCGATGCTGCACGCGAACCCGCAGTTGGCCTGGCTCCTGCCGGTGCCGTTCTACTTCGTCGAGATCCTGGTTGGCCTGGTCCAGGCCAGCGTGTTCACCCTCCTGGCGGCGATTTTTGTGATGCTCAGTTGTCATCACGATGAGGAGCCGTCGGCGGCTCCGGGGTCCGGAGGCAGCCGGCACGCGGCGTCGTGAGCGCGTGGACTTCCAGAGGCATGCGCCGGGGGGCCGCATCGGCGGCACCGGGCAGAAAATACGGTCAGATGGGAGCGTTGGTGCGATGGAAAACCTACACATCGGGTTGACGGCGGCGTGCGTGGCCCTGGGCATTTCGGCCGTAGGCTGTGCGGCGGTGATGGCGGTGGGGCGCAATCCGGGCGCCTCGGCCAAGATCCTGGTACAGTCGGTCCTGGCGATTGCCTTCACCGAGGCCCTGGTGTTCTACGTCATCTTCCTGGTGAAGTGACGGCGACGGAGTCACGTGCCGTGCGGGCGACCTTGCGTCGCCGGCGGTTGCGGTGTGGCCAGCCGGCCGGTCGGTCGGCCGTGGCGGGGATGATCTGGAACGAGCGAGGGTGGTTCGATGGCAGCATCACCTGATGCCGTAGCCGCGGCGGGTACCGGCGGCCTGAGTGCGCTGGTGCAGCAGACGGCCGAGCAGTTCGGTGTGAACTGGCCGGACCTGCTGGCGCAGATGATCAGCTTCCTGATCGTCGCGCTGCTGCTGCGGCGTTTTGCGTTCAAGCCCCTGCTGCGTCTGCTGGACGAGCGCCGTCAGCGTCTGGCCGACAGTCTGCGCGATGCTGAGGCGGTCCGCGCCGAGGTCGCGCGTGTCGAGTCCGAGCGTCGGGTTGTCCTTGAGACAGCGCGTGCCGAGGCCGACCGCATCCTGGTCGAAGCCCGCCAGGCGGCCGAGGCGCTGGCCGAGCGTGAGCGCCGCCGTGCCGAGGCGGCGGCCGCCGAGATCGTCGCTCGGGCCGGCCAGGAGGCGCTGGCCGAGCAGGCGCGGCTGCGTACGGCGCTGCGCCACGAGCTGGGCGCCCTGGTGGTGCAGGCCACCACCGCGGTCACCGGCAGGATCCTGACTGCGGAAGACCAGGAACGCCTGCGCCAGGAAGGCCTCCGTGAGCTGACCGCCTGAGGCCTCGGTGCGAGGCCGGTTCGGGAGTGGTACCATGCGAGTACGCGACAGCCATCGCCGGAATGCCCGTCGTCTCTGGCTGGCCTGCCTTCAGGACGGCCGGCCGCGCCCTGAGGCGGTGCGGGCGGTGGTGGCGGCGCTGCAGGCGCACCCCCAGCGTGGCGGCGCGGCGATTCTCTCGTCCTTCGTCGAGCGTCTGCGCCGCTATGAGCGTCAGCATCAGGCCCGCGTCGTCAGCGCGGTGCCCATGGATGCGGCGGCCCGGGCCGAGGCGGCGGGCCTTCTCAAGGGCCGCGCCGGCGACATTGCCGAGGTCGACTTCGCGGTGGATGCCGCCCTGATCGGGGGTCTGCGTGTCTACGTCGGGCACACCCTGATCGACGGGTCGGTGCAGGGGCGGCTGCAGCGTCTGCGGCAGGCCCTGCAAGAGGACTGAGCAACAGCCCGGGCCGCTGCGGCCTGTGGACGGTGACCATGAAAGACATCCTGAGGGAACTGGAAGCGCGCATCGGCGGCCTGGGCGGCGGCGCGGAGCGTCGTGACACCGGGGTGGTGCGCGAGATTGGCGACGGCGTGGCGCGCATCGAGGGCCTCACCGAGGCCCGCCTGAGCGAGATGCTCGACCTCGGCCAGGGCACCATGGGCCTGGCGCTGAATCTCGAGGAATCCGAGGTCGGCGCGGTCATCCTCGGCGACGCCGGCGGCGTCCGCGAGGGCCAGGAGGTCCGCAGCACCGGCCGCCTGCTCGAGGTGCCGGTCGGGCGCGGCCTGCTCGGCCGCGTCGTCGACGCCCTCGGCCGGCCGCTCGACGGCAAGGGCCCGGTGCCGTCCAGCGAGTTCTACCCGGTGGAGCGCGTCGCCTCCGGCATTGTGCATCGCCAGGCCGTCAGCCAGCCGCTGGAGACCGGCATCATGGCGGTCGACGCCATGATCCCGATCGGCCGCGGCCAGCGCGAGCTGATCATTGGCGACCGTTCGACCGGCAAGACCGCGATCGCGGTTGACGCTATCCTCAACCAGGCGCGCCTCAACCGCGCCGCCGAGGCCGAGGGCGACAGCGCCTACCGCCCGGTGTTCTGCATCTACGTGGCGGTGGGCCAGCGCCAGGCCAGCGTGGCGCGCACGGTCGCCCTCCTCGAGGAGGCCGGGGCGATGCCGTACTGCGTCGTGGTCGCGGCGACGGCCGCGGAATCGGCGGTGATGCAGTACCTGGCGCCGTACAGCGGCACCGCCATCGGCGAGTGGTTCATGGACCACGGCCAGGACGCCCTGGTGGTCTACGACGACCTCTCCAAGCACGCCGTCGCCTACCGCCAGGTGTCGCTGGTGCTGCGCCGGCCGTCCGGTCGCGAGGCCTTCCCCGGCGATGTCTTCTACCTCCACAGCCGCCTCCTGGAGCGCTCGGCGCGCCTGACCGAGGCCGCGGGCGGCGGCTCGCTGACGGCCCTGCCGATCATCGAGACCCAGGCCGGCGATGTCTCGGCCTACATCCCGACCAACGTCATCTCGATCACCGACGGCCAGATCTACCTGGAGACGGACCTGTTCTACCAGGGCGTCCGCCCGGCTATCTCGGTGGGCATCTCGGTGTCACGCGTCGGCTCGGCGGCGCAGTTCAAGGCGATGAAGCAGGTCGCCGGCCGGATCAAGCTGGACCTGGCGCAGTTCCGCGAACTGGCGGCGTTCGCGCAGTTCGGCAGCGACCTCGACCGCAAGACCCAGGCGCAGATCGAGCGCGGCAAGCGTATCGTCGAGCTTTTCAAGCAGCCCACCTGTCAGCCCCTGCCCACGGAGCTGCAGGTGGTGCTGCTCTGGGCCGTCCAGAACGGCGCCTTCGACCGCGTCCCCGTGGCCAGGGTCAAGGCGACTCAGGCGGCCCTGACCGAGTACCTCCAGCACCGTCGTGGCGACCTCCTGGCGACGGTGCGGCGCGAGCGCGTCCTCAGCGACGCCCTCACGGCGGCCCTGGACGCGGCGCTCAAGGACTTCACGGCCACGGCCGGGTGAGCAGCTCATGGCGAACCTCCGAGACATCCGCCGCCGCATCCGCTCGGTAACGACCACGGCCCAGATCACGCGGGCCATGCAGATGGTCGCCGCGGCGAAGATGCGCCGGGCGCAGCAGGCGGCCATCCAGGGCCGGCCGTACGCGGCCCTCCTCGGCGACATCCTGCGCGAGGTCACCGCGACCGCGGCGCAGTACCGCCATGCCCTGATGCAGGTGCGGCCGGTGCAGACCACGGCCGTGGTCCTGGTCTCCACCGATAAGGGCCTGTGCGGTTCGCTCAACGCCAACCTCTTCCGCGAGCTGCAGCACTACGACGCCGCGTCGACGGTGTTCATCGCCGTCGGCCGTCGCGGCGCCCAGCTCGTGTCGCGCTCGCGGCGGCGCCTGATGGCGGAGTTCACCTGGCGCGAGACGCACCTCCTGGGCATGGCGCGCATGGTCAGCCGCTTCGTCTCCGGGCTCTTCCTCGATGGCGACATCGACCGCGCCGAGGTGGTCTACACCGACTTCATTTCGACCCTGCATCAGGAGCCGCGGCGGCGGCCCTTCCTGCCGATCAGCGAGATCGGCACCATCGTCAACGACATGGACCTCGATGGCCGGCGCGAGGCCGACAAGGGCGCCGGCAGCGGCATCGACCGCCTGGCGGGCTGCCTCGACTTCGTCTTCGAGCCCAGCCAGGAGGACGTCCTGCAGCCCCTCCTGGTGCTGGCCCTCGACTTCCTGATGTACCAGGTGATCCTGGAGGCGCGCGCCAGCGAGAACAGCGCCCGCATGGTCGCCATGAAGAATGCCACTGACAACGCCCACGAGCTGGTCCGCGGGCTGACTCTTGACTACAACAAGCTGCGTCAGGCAGCCATCACCGGCGAGCTGATCGAGATCAGCAGCGCCCTGTCCAGCGGCGGCTGAGGCCGCGGCGGCGGCCGCCGCCCCGGCGCCGTGGACCCGGCAGGCGCGGCGCCGGCGGGCTGGAGACATGAGGACGACAGGCTATGAGCGTAGGCCACATCGTGCAGTTGATCGGTCC
>JAGVUW010000287.1 GCA_019136035.1 Verrucomicrobiota bacterium
GGAGTACGCCGAGCAGCTCGGCGTCGGGGTCGGCTCGACGGTCCATCTCGGCCCGCGCGAGTTCACCGTCTGCGGGATTCTGAAGGTCGCCGGGGTGGCGGTCATCGGCGGCGGCCAGGCCTACGTGCCCCTGCAGGCCCTCCAGGAGATGCTCGGCGAGGGCGACGTCGTCGACTACGTCTTTGTCAGCGCCGAGGCGGATGCCGACCTGGCGGCGATCGGCGCCGGCATCGAGGCGATCATTGGCGAGGGCTGCCAGGTCTCGACGCAGGACTCGCTGCCGGGCCAGATCAGCCGTTCGGCGGCGGTGACGGCGGCCGGCTCGGGCGCCTTCGTGGCCCTGATCGTGGTCATCGGCGGCCTGCTGGTGGTGCGTTCGGCCCTCTCGGCCGTGCGCGAACGCGTCGTCGAGATCGGCATCCTGCGCGCCGTCGGCTGGCGACGCCGCCATGTGGTCGCGCTCCTCGGCTGGGAGACGATCCTCCAGGGCGTCCTCGGCGCGGTCCCGGGCGTCGTGATCGGCTACGCGGTCGCCTTCCTGATCTGCAGCCAGCTCAACCTGAGCCTGCCGGCCAGTTTCAACTCGTACCCGCCGTGCGCCACCACCGCGCCGGCCCTGGAGCTGACCCTGCAGCCGCAGGTGACCCTCGCCGGGGTCAGCCTCGCCCTGCTCATCACCGTCGCCCTGGCCCTCGCGGCAGGCCTGATCGCCGGACGCTACGCCGCCTCGCGAGCCCCGATGGACTCCCTGAGACAGCCCTGAGGACCAAGCCAACGCCGGCCGCACAGACCGGCGGAAAGGCCGCTATGAGTCAGACCGTCATCCAGGCCGAGAACCTCAGCCGGGTCTACCCCCGGGCCGACGGCGATGTCGCCGCCCTGGGCGGGGTGACGCTGACGGTCCAGGCCGGCGAGACGGTCGCCATCACCGGGCCCTCCGGGTCCGGCAAAAGCACCCTCCTGTCGCTGATCGCCGGTCTCGAGCGGCCCTCCTCGGGCGAGCTGGTCGTCCTTGGCCAGCGCCTCGGCGACCTCAGCGAAGACGACCTCGCCGACCTGCGCCGACGGCATATGGGCTTCGTCTTCCAGAACTACCACCTCATCCCGACTCTCACAGTCTGGGAGAACGTCACCCTGCCCCTGCTCCCGCAACTCGGCAACTCGCTGAACCTGCGCGCCCGGGCCCTGCACTGCATCGAGCATGTCGGCCTCGAGAAGCGCATACGGCACCTCCCGGGTGAACTCAGCGGCGGCGAGCAGCAGCGCGTCGGCCTGGCGCGGGCCCTGATCAACGACCCGGCACTCATCCTGGCCGACGAACCGACCGGCAACCTCGACGCCGAGTCGGCAGAGGCCATCCTCGGATTGCTCTTCAGCCTCACCGCCGGGCATTCCCGGACCGTCCTGCTCACCACCCACGACCGCCGGGTTGCCGAGCGCTGCTCGCGCGAGGTGCGCCTGCGCGACGGCCGCCTGGCGGCTGGCAGTCAAGGAGATCCCGCATGAACCGGCACTGCGTCTGTGCCTGCCTGGCCGCCTGGATGGCCCTGGGAATGGCCTGGGGAGCCGACACGCCGGCCCTGCGCCTCACCGCCTATATCAACATCGCCTCGGGCTGCCAGGGGCCTACCGAGCAGTTCCTGCGGGACCTGGCCCGGCGCTACGCCGGACGGGTCGCCCTCGAGATGGTCGACTTCGGCACCCCGGAGGGCCAGAAGCGCTGGAAGGCCGATGGCCACCACTGCATGACCATCACCCTGGATGGCTCAAGCCAGGCCACGATCGTCTCCAAGGGCGTCGAGCTGACGGTGTCCTTCACCATGCCGGCCGGCCACCTCTGGATCCATGAGGACCTCGAGACCGCGGTGCGGCAGCGCCTCGATGGCATTGCCCCGGCAGACCGCCGCGGGCCGGCGCTGAGCCTGCGTCGCGAGCCCCTGCCCGCCGCCGTCCTGGCCGACGACGCCGTCCTGGCCGAGCTGCCGAGCGTCGAGGCCGCCGAGAGGCTCCTGTCGAGCCTGCGCCAGGCCGCCGAGGCGCGCCCGCTCACCCAGGACGACTTCGCACTTGACCTCGCCGCGGGCCAGGCCACAGTAAGTCTGCGCGGCGTCCCGGTGCTCGCCCTGGCCGGCGGCGCCGAGGAAACCGCCGGCGCGGCGGCGGCCGCGACATTCGAGCGGCTGGTGAAGCCCTTTCCGCGCGTAGCCAGGCCGTTTCCGGGTCAGGTGCCCATGCGGATGCGGAGGTGACCACGGTGTCTTCCGGTGGCATGGATGATCAGCAGTGGAGCGTGGCCGAGCACGAGGCCAGCGCCGAGTGTTTTGCGAGCGCCGAAGCGCGATTTGAGTACGAGAAGGCGCGGCGGCTGCGCCGCGTCGCCGTGCTGCTGGGCGGCGCCGTGGCCCTGGTCGTCTTCGGCATCGCCATGTACCGCCTCGGTCGCGGCGGCTCTCCGAGCGACCACGACGCCGGCCACGCCGCCGAGGCTCCGGCCGCCCTCGGCGTCGACCCGGTCGGCTCGCCCGATGCCAGTGTTAAGATCCTCGCCATCGTCCCGGCCGGCTCGGACTGCCACAGCGGCATCATCGCCTTCCTTAAGGACGTCGCTGGCAAGCAGCCCGACCGCATCCGCGCCGAGTTCACCACCATGGAGGCCTACGGCAACGACAACCTGACGGCCGTGGTCGGACAGGTCTGCGCCGCCGTGCTCATCAATGGCTCGTCCGAGGTCACCATCCAGCACGATGGCAAGGACCGCCGGCTCTCCTTGGTGGGCACCGAGCCGACGCACTACACCCTGGCCGACGTCGGCGCGGCCATCACCGCGGTCTACACCGTGCACTACGGCGCCCCCGCCGAGCCCCTCTACGACGCCGCCGCCTGCAGCGGCCCGGGGGGCGGCTCCTGCAGCACCCAGCCGGGGGCCGCGGGAACCCCGGGCCAGACCGCGGGCGAGCCCCTGGTCCTCCCCGGTTTCCGCGAGATGCAGCGCCCGGCTCCCGCCCAGCCGTGATGGCAGGGTAAGGCGCGGCGGTGCCGGCAGCCCCGCTGGGCGCGGCGAGGCGTCGCGGTGGCCGGACCGGTGCGGCCTGGGGGATCAGGCAGATCAGACGGATCAGTCGGATCAGACAGATCGGTCGGATCCTCACCCCCGCCCGTCGGGCGGGACCGCCGGCCGGTTAAACAGCCGGGGCCCGGCCAGTGGCGCCGGGCCCCATCCGAAGCGACGTCATCTCGGACGTCGAGGTTACTTCTGCTCGCGCTTGTCCTTGTCGTAGAGCTGGTCGCCGGCCACGCCGCCGCCGGCCGCGCCAAGGACGCCGCCGATCACCGCGCCCGTGCCGCGGTTGTCGTGACCGCCAATGGCCGCACCAGCCGCCGCACCAAGCACCGCGCCCGCACCGGCGCCGACAGCCGCGCCCTTGTGCTCCTTGAGGGTCTCACAACCCACCAGGCCAGCCATCGCAACCACGCACACGCCGCTCCTGATCCACCTTGATACGCTCATGAGGACCCCTTTCCTTGACAGCCGCCCCGTGGGCGGCAGGACCACCAAACACTCTCGTGAGACCACCCCGGCGGCCGCTGTGTTCCCCCGGCACAGACACAAAGCCGGCGCTGGCGGCGCCAGCGGGGTCGCGCTCGGCTCGCGCGATCTGCCCGCGGGATCACCACGGGCAGGTGGGCGCCACGGGCCGAGGGGCGATGGAGGTCAATCCTCGACCAGGACGACCTCGAGCCAGTCGCCGACGTGGTACTCGTACAGGGGCACATCACGGCCCAGGTAGCGCTCGCGCAGGACGTCATCGGGGAGCGTCTCGACCAGGTGAATGGCTGGCGGCTGGCTGTTGGAGACACCCTCGACGATGGGGGCGTCCGGGCCCTCCCCGAGGCGCGCGCCGTAGTAGAGGTCATGGCCGCGGTCGCTCGGCCGGCTGTCGGCGCCGAGGTGACCGGTGACGAAGGGGCCGCGGTTCCGGATTCGCAGCGCCCCGTTCTCGACGCCCTCGACAACGAAGCGACTGAGTTCGGCCGTGTGCTTCAGGGTGAGGCGCAGGCCGGCAGCGGTGGCGTCGGTGCGTGCCACCTCGAACAGTGCGGTGCGGCGGTCGTTGTAGATGCGCACGCGCGCGCCCGGTGCCACCTGCCGGGCGAAGGCGTCGTCGGCGTCGGCTGTCAGGCTCATCGTGGCGTGGTCGGTAGCCGCGATGCGCGCCCGCACCGAGCCGCCCTCCGGCCGGCCGTCCCAGTGGCCGATGCGCACGTCGCGCGTGACCTGGCCGTCCTCGAGGGAGCGCACCCGCACCCCGAGCGGGCGCGGGCCGGTCGTGCGGCTGGGGCCGTCCGGGACGTGAATCGTCACCAGGTCCTCACCGCCGGTGCGGCGGACGCGGAGCTGCAGCGGGGCCTCGGACAGCACGGCGATCTCCGACACCGTCGGCGCGCCCTGGGAGGCATCGAGGACGCTTAGGAAGCGGCTCGGCCGGCCTCCCGGCGCCTGGCGCCTTACGAGGAGGTAGTCGAGGGCCTGGTCCTTAGGCCAGGCCGGGCTCCGGCCGCGGCCCATGACCGCCTCGGCCGGACCGCCCAGCGGGATGACGTGCAGGCGCAGGGCGTCGCCCTCCGGCAGACCGGACCGCCAGGTCCAGACCGCCGGCGCAGTCAGCGGTGCACGGCGGATGTCGGCCAGGAAGCTCGGGAAGTTGCCCTGGCGGTAGTGGAAACCAAAACGGCAGGTGTAGGCCGAAAACCTCTCCACGGCCGGGCCTGCCAGGGTCCCCGTCTCCTGCGTGACCCAGTCGAGCGCCGGGACCTCGGGCTCGACCAGCATGGCGTGCCAGCTCTGGTCATGCTGATCGCCGCCGTTGACACTGAAGAGATCGACGAGGTAGAAGGCGGTGGCGCTGACGTCGATCATCACGACGAGGCGCTCGTAGAGGTCGCAGGGATGATTCACCGCGCCCTCGAGGCGGTTGAAGCTGAAGCCCTCGATGTAGGGGTCGTGGAAGGCGCAGACGGCATGGACGCCGCGCCGTTCGGCAATGAAGCGGGTGCCGTTGCGGTAGAATCGCGGTGTGGTGAACGGCCTTTCGTTGATCGTGACGGTGTTGTGCGCCATGCTGTTGCCGTCCCACGGCGCGGTGTAGCCCCAGGTCTTCGGGTAGCCGACATCGGGGAGGAAATCCAGGCCGAAGGCGTGCAGCCAGATGGCGAGCTGGTCATTCTGGCGATGCCCGACGATCGACGAGGCGTTCAGCACGGCGCTGCGCCGGTGCGGCCCGGCGCCGGACTCGAGGAAGGCGACGCCGTAGCCGTCGATCAGGCGCGTCGCCCGCCGGATCTCGGAGGACGGTTCCGCCAGCGCCGCGCGCAGGGCCTCCAGGGGAAATGGCTCCCAGAGCGGCGCCGGGTGGAACTCGCCGGTGGATCGGTCGACCGCCGCCCGGGCGTAGCGCGGGTCGCCCCAGCGCCGGAAGGCCTCGATGAACTCGTGGCCCATGGCGGCGTTCTTCACGGCCTCAAGGCGGCGCCGCGGCGGCGCGATGCCGCCGTTGTCACCGATGTCCGGAAAGAGGCTGTCGGCGACCAGGATATCGATGGCGTGGTCGAAGAGCGCCCGGCCCTTCGGGTGCGCGAAGAGGTCCGGGCAGCGCTCCGCCGTCAGCACCTCGGGATGGCGCGCCCGCAGGCACTCGGCCAGCCGCGCCAGGCGCAGGAAGCTGAACTTGATGCGGTTGTAGTTCGGGCTCTCGTGGCCGCCGTGATCAGGATGGACGCCGTGGCGCCGTGGCCGTGGTAGACCCAGTCGACCAGGTCCAGGCTGTTCGGATGACGGTCGGAGAGGTCATCCAGAGCCAGCGCCACGGCCATCGCCGCGGTCTGGTGGTGGCCCTCGTTGCCACGCAGATGCCCCGCCAGGATCGCCTGCGCCCCGGCCCGCAGGATGTAGTCCTCGACGTAGGCGCGGAGCTCCTCGCCGTTCGAGACCGGCACGCCCTTGCCCTGAACATAGGCCAGCAGGCGCGCGTCGCCTCGGATGGTCTCACGCAGGGCATCGTACGCCAGGGCAAGACGCTCGAGGTGGATATTCTCCCAGATCAGGTCGTGGACCAGGCCGCCCTTCTTGCCGCGGTAGTACGGATGCTCGTTGTTCCATGGACCCAGGTAGGTGCGCTCAAAGCGGTTCTCCAGGGAGGCGAAACTCGTGCCATCCCAGCCGTAATTCGGGTACTGCGTTGCCAGCCGCACCATCAGCAGCGCGCCCTTGTAGGCATACGCCGCATCGCCGGTCAGGAGGTACGCCTGCGACAGGCTGCTGAGGGTCGGCACGACCACGCTGCCGTACACCATCGCCGCGTATTCCTTAAGGAAGTGGTAGCGCTGGCCCTGGTAGACGCACCCGGTGCCGTCGTCGGGGAAGGCGCCGCTGGTCCTGTCGCCGCGGTGGTAGGCGTTGCTCGGGTACCACTCGCCGCCGAGCGGGCAGCGGATCTGGTACGGGTGGCCGATCGGATCAATCGACCACGGGCACCAGACGTTGACCTTCCGGACCTCCTCACCATGCACCGGACAGACGGCGCCGTTCTCCTTAAGGTCGTACGTCCGCGGGATGCTCGCATCCGGCTGCAGGAGCCAGAGGTCGTCATCGGCGAGCGCGGCATAATCGCGGGCGGCGGTGACCTCCGGCCCGAGGTAGTACCGGATGGCATCGCCGCGGTTCAGGATGCGCTCGCGCTGCTCGCGGGCCCAGTCAAAGCGGCGCACGTTCTCGAGCCCGGCGGCGATCCGCGCCGGCGTGTAGTAGCGACCGCTCGTCAGCACCGGCAACGCCGCGTCCGCCGCCGTCAGCGCCGCGGCGGCGGCCACCATGATGAGCCCGACCAGCCGAACCCGGAGTGTCTGTCGATGCTGCACGCGGTGCCTCCCCACCCGCCGCCGCCCGGCGATGGGTGCCATCCTGACTCGTATGAAACATGGCGGTGTGACGCGCACGGTCTTGTCGCAGACTTTCAGCCTGCAATACGTCATGTCCGATTTCCCAGGGCGTTGCCCTGGGCTGACGAATGATGCCCTTTCAGGGCGCCAGACCGCCGCGCCGGATATGGCAAGGCGAACCATCGCTCGCCATGGGCGCTGGAGCGCGAGTCTGCAGTCGCCGCCCGCGTCATATCCTAGCCTGGGTTCTTCGCGAAGCCCATTGCCTCGTGAATAAGCCACGTGCGCCGCAGTGCCCTGCGGCGCGCGCTTCGAGGCGCGCCAGAGCAGCGCTCTCCCTTCCCAGCGCGGGGCTTGGCCTGCCCCCGCAATCGCGCCGGGCTGTTTGGAGGTCCGGTTCTGGCAACCCTTCAGCCCGGTCCCCGGCGCCCCCGGGCGCCGGACATGGCAAGGCGAACCATCGCTCGCCACCGGTGTGGAGCGCGAGTGTCCACAGACGCGAATGCGTCCACGAGCCGCCACGGCATTGACAGCACAACGACGCGATGTTCCATACGAGGGTGACTGGGCGAGCGCTGACGCGATCATCGATCAGCCCTGGGAATCGCGACGGGCGGGTGGGCGCCGCGGCGGCGGGGCTGTATGCTAGCGGGCGGTCCTCGAACACGCGGAGAACCTCTCATGACGTCCGCAGCCCTTCGTCGCAGCCTGTTTCTCGCGGCCGCTCTGGCCATCCTGTCGCCGTCGGCAGTCCTGGCTCAGGAGGGCCTCGCCGGGCAGGCCAGGGAGGCGCTCCTGCGCGCCGCGCACTACTGGAGCGGCACGGTCGCCTCGCACGGCGGCTATGTCTGGGAGTACAGCACCGACCTGACGACACGTCGTCGCGGCGAGAGCGGCGACCTGGCGCAGACGACGAACTGGGTCCAGGCCGGCACGCCGATGGTCGGCAGCGCCCTGCTCCTGTGCTACGCCGCCACCGGCGACGCGGGCCTCCTCGAGGCGGCCCTGGCGACCGGGCGCAGCCTGGCCTATGGCCAGCTCGAGTCGGGCGGCTGGCACTACAGCATCGAGCATGACCCGCAGCGTGTGAAGCACTGGTACCACCACCTCGGCGAGGCCGGCAAGGCCTTCGGGAACGTCACCACCTTCGACGACGACAACACCCAGAGCGCCACGCGCTTCCTCATCGAGCTGGACCGCTATGTCGACGATGCCGAGATCAGCGCTGCCGTGGCGCGGGCTCTGGACTGCTTCCACCGCGCCCAGTACCGGGACGGCGCCTGGGACGGCGCCTGGCCGCAGCGCTACCCGCCGCCCAAGGGAACCTACGGCGAGTTCCCGACCTTCAATGACGGCTCGATGTCGGACTGCCTGCGCACCATGATCCTGGCCTGGGATACCTACGGCCGCCCCGAGGACGAGGCCGCGGTGCGGCGCTGCATGGAGTTCTACCTTCGCGCACAGCAGCCGCCGCCGCAAGCCGGGTGGCCACAGCAGGTCGACCGCGACCTCGAGCCCGCCTGGGCGCGGCGCTTCGAGCCGCCCTCGGTCTGCGGCGGTGAGTCCTCCGACAACTGCAACGTCCTCATGGACCTCGCCCAGCGCCTGAACGAACCGCGTTGCCTCGACGCCGTCGGGCGCTGCGTGGAGTGGTACCGGAACTCACGCATCGGCGGCACCGACGAGCGCGGCACCTGGGCGCGCTTCTACGAACTGAAGACCAACCGGCCACTCTACTTCACCCGGACCTACGAGCTGACCTACGATGACAAGGACCTGCCCCTGCACTACAGCTTCAAGAGCAACTACGGCGTCAACGCCATGATCCGGCGCTACGAGGCCGTGCGCCAGGCCGGCCTCCAGCCCGCCGTCGAAGCCCAGGACCCCGAGGTGCGCTCGCCGGAGGCCTGGAAGGCCGCCGCCGCCGGCCTCGAGGAGCGCGTCAAGACCGCGATCGAGACCCTCGACGACCAGGGACGATGGGTGCGGCGCGTGCCGCGCCGTGAACAGACCCGCGATGCCAAGGGACGCATCGGCTACAGCGTCGATGCCGACCATCCCCTCGATATGATGTACGCCAACACCACGGTCACCAACCTGCGAACCCTCGCCAATTACGTCATCGCCTGCCGCCAGGGCCCCGCCGTCACGGCGCCGCGACGACTCCCGCCACCGCCGGCCCTGCCTATCCACGAGTGAGCCCGGACGGGCGCGCGGGGCGGGGCGGATCTGTCGGACCGGTCAGACCTGTCGGACCGGTCAGACGGACCTGTCAGACTTGTCAGACCGGCCCGACCGGCCCGAGTGCGCCGCCGGCCGGCGGCCTCCGGATGCCGCGGGGCTGACCGAAGATGGCGTCAGGGCTCACCTGGACACCCTGAAGGGCATACGCGTCAACCTAAGGCCAATTCGTCGATCCACCGGTCGCACTTTTCGTTGAAGTTCTCTCGCCTTCGTCTGTCGTAGGTGCAGTAGCGCGCCAGGCGT
>JAGVUW010000066.1 GCA_019136035.1 Verrucomicrobiota bacterium
GCCGGCGCCAGGAGACTGCCGCCGCGGCGGTCCATGGCCTCGAGGAGTTTTCGCACCACCTCATCGGGGACGGCGGCACGGCTGGCCGCGGCTCGGCGTTCTGCGTAGAGGCGGCTCCTGAGCAGGGCCTGGATCCACGGGGCCGCCGGCGGGCCTGCGGCAGCGGTGACCACCAGCCCCATGCCGGGCAGCGCCGGGGTCGCGGCGGCGGCCCGTCGGGCCTTGCCAGAGGGCCTAAGCGACGGCGCAGCCGAAGCCTGCGCCAGCGGCGCCTCGGTCGGCTCGACCCACCACAGGGGCAGGTCCCCGGGTGCTTCAGCCAGGCCGGCAGGAAGGCTGGCCTCCGGCCAGAGGACGGCGACCGGGATCAGCATTTCTTGGGGTGTGGCGCCGCCGTGGTAGCCGTTCTTCTTCGCGCCATAGCGGACCCGTTCCGAGACCGGCACCACCACCCGGCCGCCGGGGGCAATCAGGACCCGGGGGGAGGCGACCTGAACCTCGTCCTCGGCCAGCGCGCCTCCCGCCTGTCGCCAGCGCAGGCCATCCGCCGCCTCGCGGCCCCGGGTCTGGCGGTCCAGGACATGGCCGTGATCAGACGTCAGGATCACGGCCCGGCCGGCGTCCGCCGCCTCCGCCAGGATGGGGCCGAGCACGCGGATCTGCTGCACCGACCAGACGGCGTCCAGCTGCTCGCCCCGGTCCAGGTAGTCGTCGACCGCGTTGATGACGATGGCCACCACCCGCTGCCGGGGGTCCGCAAGGGCCGCGCGGATCTCGGCACTGAGACTGGGATCGTCTCCGCCCTCCAGCGCCGCCTTGTGGAAGAGGCGCGGCTCGGAGCCCTTCCAGGCGGCCCGCAGGGCGGTGTGCTTCGCGAAGCCGGCCGCCTCGTCAGCGGCCTGCCCGGCCCGCAGTTCGCCGCAGAAGAGGCTGGTGCGGCAGGCCTCGGTCACAGACGGCAGGGCCGCCAGCCCCTGGACGCGCTCGGGGAGGGCTTCCAGGCGCAGAGCCCTCCATCGGCCCGCGGTGATGTCGGAGACCAGCTCGCGGTAGACCGCCCAGTTCATGCCGTCCATAAGCAGGACCAGCACGGGTGCTGCGGCCGCCGTCGGTGCCGCGATCCGGGCCATGAGCTGTTCGACGGGGATGACACCGCTGGTCGGCTCGCCCTGCGCCTGCCGCGCCGCCAGAGCCCGCCCGAAGGCCACATTCTCCTGTTCCCGGAACTCGCTGACGCGATCCACGAGAGCCGCATAGGCCGCCGAGAGGTCCTTGTTGGGCTCGCCGCCCCGCAGCACCTGGCGGGCCCAGTCCACCAGGCTGCCCTCGCGGGCGTAGGCGCCTGCCATCTCGGCGAAGCCCACCGTCCCGGGCCCCGGCGTGGCGGCATGACGATCGGCGAGCCAGCGGGCCAGGCGCATGGCCATCTGCAGCCTCGCCAGGCGCCGGTCAGCGCCGCGGCCGAGGCGGTGCCGACGGACACTGCCGACCAGCGGCTGCAGTTCCGCGCCGACGGCGGCAGACCGCGCGGCCACCTGCGTCGACAGTGCCGTCGCCAGCCGGCTCAGGCGCTGTTCAAAGCCGCTCTCCAGGTCGTCGCTCAGCCAGGCATACTCCAGCGCCCCGGCCTGGCGCAGCAGTGCCTCGCTGTCGTCGAGGACCTGACGCAGGGCCTGAGACTTCAGCGACCGCAGGGCAACGACCGCCGCATCCCGCCAGCGCCGGAGGGACTCCGGAGCCACGTCGCCCAGCCCCAGCCAGGCCTCGAAGCGCCCTACGGCCTTGTCGAGCTCCGGGCCGGCCTCGGCGTGGACGACGACGCCCATCACCACACCGGCCGCCAGCGCGAGCGGGCCGTTCTGACCGGCCAGGAAGGCCAGCAGCGGCAGCACGGCTTCACCCGTCACCTGCGCCAGCCATTCGGCCGCCGCCGCGCGCAGTTCCGCCGTCGCCGCGCTCCAGCGCTCGGCCAGGTCGCCCTCGGCGCTGGCACGCAGCAGGCTGGCCAGATCGGGGTGCGCGCCGTTCAGGCCGAAGCGCCGTGACAGCAGAATGCCCCAGGCACTCTCCGCGTCGATCATGCCGCCTGCCACCGGCGGGAAGCCGTACTCGCCCGCCTCCTCGAGCAGGCTCTGCGCCAGCACGGCGTGGCGCGCCAGACGCGGATCCACCGACGTGGCCCTGAACAGCGCCCGCAGGATCTCCCAGGTGTTGAGGGCGTACAGCCGCCGCGAGGCCAGGCGCAGCAGGATGTCCTCGCTGAGATCGGCAGGGCTGAGCGGCGTCAGCAGCACGGCGACGTCAGCGTCCGGACGGGTCTCCGCCTCGTGCAGTGCCAGTCGCATCTGCAGTGGCGAATCGCACTGGTAGACCGCCAGGCGGCTGCCGGCCGCGCCCTCGACCGCCGGGCCGGTCCAGCGCTGGGGTGAGGCGATGCCGACGACACGTGCGTCGGGGACTTTGGCGCGGATCGCCTGCACCTGGGCGCGCAGCACACCGATACTGAGGCCGCCGGCCGGCATGGTTGTGGATACTGCCATCTCGCGCCTACCCCTCGATGGTCCAGGTGATATCGATGCGGGCCGTCTCACCGGCCTTCAGCCCCTGGCGCAGGTGCTTCAACTCCCTCTCGGCCTCCTGCAGGGAGATCCCCTTCCGGATGCCGGTCTTCGTCCCGCCGCGGGGTGCCGGCGGCGGAGGAGTCGGCGGGGGAGTCGGCGGGGGCGGTGGCGGAGGTTTCGGAGGCGTCAGCAGCCCGATGGCGTTGTTGGCCTCACGGTCGAGGACAGCCGCGAGCGGCGTGGCGTGCTCGTCGGCCTGCAAGGCCTCGGTCAGGCGCTCGAGGATGGCCTGTGCCGCGGCCTGCCGGTCGTCCTGCAGACTGCGGATTGCCTCGAAGAGCTGCCACTTGGTGTTGGCCAGGGCCGACGTCAAGGCCGGCGCCGCGGCCAGGGATGTCCCCATCGCCGCGGCACTGGTACAGGGATTGCAGTCCGCCAGACTCTGGACCACACGGTCCGCCGCGGCTTCCTTCAGTGCGGCCAGGAGTTCGGTCACGGCCGCCGCGGTCCGGTGCCGGTTCGCGCCGGCCGGGTCGATATCCAGATCGGTCAGCACCTGCCCCAGGCGCTGCAGGAACTGGCGAGCGGCATCCTGCTGCCCCGCGGCCCGGGTCTGCACCTCGCCCGCCAGGCGAGCCAGGTTCGTGGCGTTCCGCAGCGGCGAGGGCGACAGGCCGAACACATGCCCGACCAGTGCCAGGGCCTTGTCCCAGTCGGCCTCGGAGGGCAAGGCCTGCAGCTTCAGCTCGACATCGCCGGGGAGGTTCGTCAGCGCCGGCTCGAAGGCCGCCCCGTGACGGTGGAAGCTGCGGTTTGTCTGGGCCGCGAAGACCATGATGACCAGGTTGGCGCACTCCGGCGGCAGGCCCATGGGCTGCGGGTCATCGATCCAGCGCCGCAGGTCCTGCACGGTCAGCGTCGCCCCCGTGTCCGTGGCCCGCCGATGGAAGTGCTCCCGCCAGTGCTGCCCGAGCACGAAATGGGTCTCGCCCTGGACGCCGAGTCTCAGCGGCTCGGCGATGCCCTTGAGCAACGGTCGCAGGGTCCTGTCGACCGGGATGCGCCCGTCCTTCTCGCTCACTGCCCGCAGGACCTCCTCGCAGACCTTGCGCAGCGGCGTCGGCTTGACCTCGGCGGCGAAGTCCGGGTGCGCCGGGAAGTCGAAGCTCAGGGCCTGGTTCAGGAACTCCAGAAAGGCGTCTTTCAGGGTGCCCGCGGCCGGCGGCTGCGGCGCCAGTCCGGGCAGGAGCGACCGGAAGGTATCCGCGAGCGAGTGCGCGCTGTCGACGGCGGCACTCTGGGAACCGCGCAGGCCGTAGGCCGCCTGGATGTGCTGACGGACCCGCTCGCGCAGGGCGCTGCGCTGGTTGTCCAGGAGTGTCCTGGCGGTGCTGCGGTCCTGCGGCGACAGCGCCCGCGCGTAGCTGTCGAAGCGCTCCCCGGCCAGGACGTGCTCGATGACCACGAGCTGGCTGAGGTCGCGCCGCGCCGGCGCCGAGAAGAAGGCCGGCAGCCAGACCAGGGTGCGCAGGCCCTTCGGGTTGGACTGCTGGAGCATCTGCAGCCGGCCGATGTCGTCCCGGGTCGTGCGGTTATCCTCGTCCAGCGGGTAATCGACGATGACCTTCCAGGCCGCCCCCGACGGCGCAAACGAGACTTCGCCGAGGGTGCGCACGTTGCCGTAGATGAACTCGCACTCCCGCTCGGTGTTCTTCCAGGAGAAGACGTAGTCCATGAACAGCTCGTCGGTGTCGGCGAGTTCCAGTTCTTCGAAGAGGATAGCCTTGACCAGCCGGATCTGGTTGCCCAGGTTGTCCTCCTGCTGGGCGGCCTTGAGGATCGACTCGGTGTCCACGCCGCTGAGCTGCAGCGAGATGACCGGGTTGACCGGGTCGTCGCTGATCTTCAGCTCGCCCACCTGTGCGGCCCAGTCACGGCAGCGCTGCAGGACAGCCGCCGTCTCGCGTCCCGGGATCGGGGAGCGGATCGTGCCATGGTTGAGGGCCGCCAGCCGGGCCGCGGTCAGGTTGCGCAGCGCCGCCACCCCAGGCACCAGTGCCGCCATCAGCAGCGTCTTCACCAGCCGGTCGTCGTTGACGAAGTTCACCCGCACCGGGTCGGCCGGCGGCCGCGCCAGAAGCTCGTCCAGACGGGCGCCGTGACGCGATTCGAGCACCGGCAGCAGCTTCTCGCGGTAGAGCTTGCGGGCGTTGTCGAAGTGGACCTTCATCTCCTGGCTGAAGGCTTCGTCGCCCTGCGCCACCACGTCGTAGAGGTCGCCCACCGGCACGATGTCGCCAACCCGCAGCGTGTCGCGCTGCTCGACCAGGATCTGCTGCATGACCTTCAGCGCCGTGCGCTCGCGCTGCAGCATGCCCGAGGCCGCCACCAGGGTCTCCATCAGGGCCGGGCTGAACGGATAGATCAGCCGGAACATGCCGCGGTCATACTCGTTGGCCAGGAGCGTATCCATGACCTCCCGGCGTAGGGTCGCGGTGGCCTCGAAGGCGGCCTCCAGTTCCTGCCGGGCCGCGGGGCTGCGCGGCTGCAGGATGCGGCGGTTCGCGATGACGGGCAGGTTGCGGTCCTCGAGCCTGATCACCCCGAAGCGGCCCTCGGACCAGTCCACCGAGTCGGCGTAGTTCACCTGCTGCGCCCCGGGCACGGTGTCGCCGATGAGCTTGCGCAGGTCGCGCTGCCGGGCGACGAAGCTGATGACGGGGATCGGCCGCACGGCATCCTGCGATTCGACCAGCTTCACCAGCTTCTGCGTCTCGCGGTGGATGAAGCCGAGGTCGGCCGCGTGGCTCGCCAGCCAGAGGATCAGCTCGTCGAGGAACAGCACCAGGCCGTCGTAGCCCAATGCCTGCGCGTGCTGCGCGATCACCGCCAGGCCGTGGTCAAGGTCGACGAAGGCCTCGCGCTGGCCCACGGCGACATTGTGATAACTCCGGAAGAACGCCTGCACGAGCTGGCCGACCAGCCGCACCCGGGCCGCGTCGTTCGGCGGCGCCGCCGTGGCCGCCGCGAAACTCGACGCATCCCAGCCCGCCGCCGCAAGCCTGCCCCAGCCACCACCGGCCGTACGAACCTCGTTGAGCCTGGCGAAGAAGGCCTCGTCGCCCAGACTCTGCCGCAGCGTCTCCGCGTCCGTGAACAGGCTCTGCGCCAGATAGACCCCGGGCACCG
>JAGVUW010000081.1 GCA_019136035.1 Verrucomicrobiota bacterium
ACAGGGCAGGCCATGCCGGCGGGCGACGTCGCGGGCCGAGTACGGCAGGGTCAGCGGCCGCAGGCGATTCAGTCGATCGCTGGCCTTCGCGACCAGGAAGCGCCCCGCGAGGCGCAGGAAGTCCACCGGGCCGTAGAAGCCATACAGGCGCCGGGCAGTCTGCAGCAGGGTCTCGTTGAAACTCGGCAGGATGACCACGCCGACGATCTCCGCGCGCCGCAAACGGCAGAGGGCGTCGAGAGCCGGCGGCAGGTAGAAGGGCTCTTCCTGGGTGATGAGGGCAATGCGCATGGTGAGAGTACCGCGAAAGAGGAAGGGAGCGGGGAGCGGGGAGTCCGGAGTCCGGAGGTCAGAGGTCAGAGGTCAGAGGTCAGAGGTCAGAGGTCAGAGGTCAGAGGTCAGAGGTCAGAGGTCAGAGTCAGGAGAGAGTAACCGCGGATTGCGCGGATGGGGCGAAAGGGTTGGGGCCGGGTGGCGACTCGCATGGAGGGTTTCGTCGTGGTGCGGCGCCGAGTCCGAGTCAGAGGACCGCGTTCACGAGGCGTCCCGCCACGGCGCTCGCCCGGCCGGGTTCACGAGAAAGACCCAGATCTTCTCTCGCCAAGCCGCAAAGAGCGCCAAGGGTGGAAGAGGAGCAGAGGCTGATGGCAGCTTGCCCGAGGCGGGGCGGCAACGAGGGCATTCATGGTGCCGGTGTCAATGAGGCCGGGTCGTCTCAGCGTTGGACGTTGGGCGTTGAGCGTTCGGAGTTGGGCGTTCGCTATCCTGCGGGTGGAGGGTCGGGTCATGCCCGTGAAGCTACGGTTTGCTGGCACTGTAGATCCTGCTCAGTCTCAGGAAGGAGCGCAGTCATGGCCGTCGCCCCGAAATGGGCCTTGGCCATGATGGCCGCCACCGCCGCACACGGAGGATTCTCAGTTCCCCCAGACGCCCTATGGAAAGGTTCTTCAAGAAGACCAGCCCGAAGCGCAGGCTTCTCCATCGAGGACATCCTTAGCCTGACACAGCCGATGATCCTGAGGAAACGGGTCAGGCAGTCCCTGCGTGGCGGGCGATGGCCGTCTTGAGGGACACGAGACCGTGGCTGGTGGTCGGCCGAAGACCGACCATCAGAACTGCCGCTCGATGCCAAGAAGAACGCTCCAGCCGGACATGCCTCGTGGCTCTGCGCCATCGGCACTATGCAGAAGTCGGCGGTCCAGGCAAGGACCCGTTCGCCCCCCGGCGCCTCAGTACCTTGGTGTCTCCACGCGGCGCAAGCTCGACAAAGCCGGAAGTCACCTTAGCCACCGCGGCGCTACAACCGGGCCTATGGCGGTCATGGAGCTCTACGCATATCAGATCGACCTTCCCTATCCAAGGTTCGGCGTGTTCGAAGACTTCCTTCTCTGAGCCCTCAATGTCGATCTTCAGGATATCGATCCCCGTCAGACTGAAACGCCCCATCAGCTCATCGACTGTGGTCGCCGCAACCGGCTTCCCAGAAAGATTCTGCCGATTCGTCTGCCGGCATACTGTGAATCCCCAGTTCCCAAGACCGGGATCGCTCATACGCAGTTCGCCGTGCTCGTGCCACAGCGCCATGTTCAAGGCCTTTACGTTGGGGAAACGGCCTGTATTCCGCACAAGCATGCGGTAATTGGCCGGCTCCGGCTCAAGAGCGATGATGGTGGCAGACGGATAGCGAACTGCAAACCAGACCGATGCCATGCCGATATTGGCACCCGCGTCGACGATCACAGAAGGGCCCGGCCCTGAACCCCAGTCAACCGCGTAGACTCCCTCCAGGAAGATCTGCCTGTAGGAGAGGATGTCGGTGCTTCGTGAACGCAGCCAAACAGACACACCAGGCCATCCTCGCGCCATCACGGAAACGGGCAAAGACACAGGGCAAAGGCGATCTGCCAAGGCCATGAGCCACCACCGCGAACCGTACAGTGCCCGATATCCTTGTAGCATGTCGACTAGGCCTACTGTCGCAGAGCGCTTCCCATGGGCACCATTGAGCTAACGCACGCCAGGCAGACTCATGCGAGACACGCGAGACGCACAACCCCGGCCGCCGCGGCTCGCGGACCCTTCGCGCTCAGAGCCCCTCACCCAGCAGAGGACACCGCGCCGAAGTGCCCCCCCAGTTCTCCACGTCGCCACACGGCCGCGTCCCTGCGTCCTATTGCGAGGGACAAGCCGCAACCTCTACTAGACAGGTGTCCTGCGGCGTTTCAAGGCGTGTGACAGGGGCATCGAGTCCGCCCCGCCAACAGCGCGCGAGATCACATGGCCTTCGCTGCGGAAGACGGAGCGTGTAGAGGAACTGCAGCCCTGCGGCGGCGGTGGTGCGTCAGGCGCCTGGGGGCGGCAGGATGCCGGCGAGAGCCTCACGCAGGGGCACGAAGGTGAACTCGTTCAGGACTCTCTCCAGGCGCGGTGCGGTCTGGCGCAGGTTGACGTAGTGCCGGAAGCGCATCCAGGCCGACGGCCCGGCGACGCGCGGCTGGTCCGGGTCGAACTCCCAGGGGTGCAGGTAGATGACGGCCGGGTGGCCCTCGCGGTTGATGCGTCGGAGGGCCCACCGTGTCACGGCCAGAGGGAAGAGTCGGAAGTACCCCCCCCCGGCGATCGGCCAGTTACGTCCGCCAAGGCGCACCGTCGCCACCGGGCATTCGACCAGGCCATTGGGCAGGACGTGGGCGAAGCGGCTGACGCCGGCCATGCCATAGCGGTCGTGCCCGGTGGCGGGCATGATACTCGAGTCGTAGCGGAAGCCTGCCGCGCGGATCTCGTCGAGGGCCCAGGGGACGGCGGCCGTCACGGAGAAGCTCGGGGCGCGGTAGCCGAGGATGTCGACCGGCGGCAGGCCGGGTGCGGCGGCGAGGGCCTCACGCAGGCAGCCGAGGGAGCGTCGGAGGTCCTCGGCGAACTGCTCCCGGGTCTGGCTGTAGACGAGTCGATGGCCATAGCCATGGCAGGCGATCTCGTGGCCGCGCACGGCGATCTCGGCAACCATGCGCGGGTGGCGTTCGGCCACCCAGCCCAGGATGAAGAAGGTGGCCCGGACTCGGGAGCGCTCGAGAAGCTCGAGGACACGCTGCACGTTGGCCTCGACGCGGGACGCATGAGTGTCCCAGTCAGCGCGCGGCACGCCCGTCTCCAGGTTGTGCACCTGGAAGTGCTCTTCGACATCGATGCTCAGGACGTTATGCACGCGTGCGATCTCTCTCGGCGACGGGCGGGCTATCCGACCTCCGCGGCCGGTGCAACGCGGTCCCTGTCGCAGGCCTTCAGCCTGCAACGTGGGAGGCGGCCAGAACCCCAGGGCGTTGCCCTGGGCTGATGAATCATGCCCCTTCAGGGCGCCAGGCCGGGAATGTGCGGTGACGCGCCGGCGACGGGCGGGCTATCCGACCTCCGCGGCCGGTGCAGCGCGATTCATCGTCCCTCGGCGTCCGGCCGGACGCCGAGAGCCGAGAGGCGTTCGAGGACCTTCTCGGCATTCCGCACCCAGGTGTGCTCGGCAAGGACATCGCGGCGCGCCTGGGCGCCCAGGCGCTGACGCAGGGCGGCGTCGTTCACGAGGGCCTCGAGGCCGGCAGTGAAGGCGTCCATGTTCCCAGGCGGGAAGAGCCGGCCGTTGGCGTCATCACGGACGACCATGGCGATGGGCTCCGTGGCTGGCGCCAGAACGGGCTTGCCCTGGCCCATGTACTCGAAGAGCTTAATCGGTGAGCGGTACGCGTTGCTGTGGGGGATCACCGCGATATCCATGGCGGCGGTATACTGCGGCACCTCCTGATGCGGGACCGCCCCGGCGAAGATGACGCGGTCGGCGATACCGCGCGACGCCGCCTGGCCCGCCAGGTCACTGCGCAGGGGCCCATCGCCGACGATCAGCAGGCGCAGGTCGTACCGCCCGGCCAAGGCCGCCACCGCGGCCATCAGGTCCTCGAGGTGGTGCCAGGGCACCAGCCAGCCGACGAAGCCCACGACCACCGCCTGGCCAAAGCCATGGCGTCGCCGCAAGGCCTGGCCATCGGCCGGCTGAGCATAGTCGGCGGCATCGACGGCATTCGGCAGAACCAGGGTCCGCGATGCCGGCACGCCCAGAGCCTGCACGCGGCGTTCGAGATGGGGCGAAACGACGGTGACCAGGGTGGCGCCACGGAAGCAGACGCGATCGCAGCGCTCGGCCAGACCACGGAAGAAGGGCTGCTCACGCACACGCTCGTCGCCGACCAGCTCGTTGACCTCGACCACCAGCGGCACCTTCCGCCGTCGCGCCAGCCAGGCAGTGGCGCATAGGAAGAAGGCGTGACGCTCATAGATCAGGCCGTAGTGCCGCCGGCGCAACTGCCGCCAGTTCCGCCACCAGGCGGCGAGGTTGTAGGCGACCTCGAGGAGTTCGAAGATCAGGCCCGGACAGCGCCGCGCCAGCCAGGACCAGGCGCTGTGTCCCCCCTGCCCCCCGGTGAAGGGATTGGCGCCCTGGGTATGGCGCGGATCGACGCCGGTCGGACTCGAGAAGTCGACGTGGTGCCCGAGGGCCTCCAAGCCCCCGGCGATGCCGGCAATGTGGACCCCCTCGGGACCGCGGCCCTGCGTGCGAAAGTGGTAGAGGATGTTCATGCCATCATTAGCCTGACCTATTCACGCGCCGCACGGCGGCCCGTGAACAGGCCACCCTTCGGGCTTCGACGCGAGGCACTTGCGGCCTCTTGCTCAGGGCTAACCTTGAGCAAGCGGCGCAGCGCACGTGGATGGTGAGCGAAGCATCCGCGCTTCGCGGATAATCCAGGTTAGGCCTTCTCGCGCGCCCCGGCGGGCATGGCCGCGCCAAGGACCTCACCGTAGGCCCTGATCGTCTCATCCCAAGTGAAACGGAGGGCATGCTGCCGACACGCGTCGCGCCAGTCGTCATGGGCCGCGACGTCCTGCAGGGCTGCCGACAGGACCGCCGCGTCGGTGGAGTCCACCAGATGGCCGCAGGGCGGCCCGGCCAGGACCTCCGGGATGCCGCCGACGCGGCTGGCCACAACCGGCAGGCCGCAGGCCAGGGCCTCGCGGATGACGTTGGGGATACCCTCGTTGCGGCTCGGCACGCAGAGCACGTCCGCAGCCTGCATCCAGCGCGCCACCGCAGCCGGCGCGCAGACGCCGGCCAGCGTGGCGGACAGCCCCGGGTGCGCGGCGACGCGGTCCTGCACAGCGCCACGGAGCGGGCCCTCGCCGAGGATGACCAGGCGCCACGAACCGGCCCCGGTCGACTGTGTCAGACGCGCCACCGCGTCGACCGCCGCCAGGGGGTTCTTCACCGAAACCAGGTTCCCGACGAAGAGCACGACGCGCTCGCCGGACTGCAGGCCGAACTCACGGCGGAGGGCCTGCCGGTCGGCCGATGGGGCAAACAGCGCGGCGTCGACGCCGTTGGGAATGGTCACCACCCGCGCCTCGGGGAGGCCGGCCTGGAGCAGACGCTGCCGCAGGGCCTCACTGCGCGTAATGACGCCCGCGGCTCGCCGGAGGTGACGAAGAATGACGCCGCGCCGGACGGGCCAATCGAGGTACTCGTTGACATCCGAGCCCTGGACCACCACCACGCAGGGCAGCCCCAGCGACGCGGCCAGGCGCACTGCGGCACAGCCGTCGGGGTAGGCCCAGGCCGCCAGCACGACATCGGCGCGGCGGGCCTGACAGGCCGCCCGCACCGCCGGCGCCATCCATGCCGCGTAGAGGCGATGGTTGACCGCCGAGCCGATCTTCGGAAGGTACGGCACGGACGGGAATACCGGCGACAAGGCGGCATCCTCGTCGCAGGCAATGCCCTCGCCGGCACCCCGGCGGGTCAGGAAGGCGCTCAGACGCGGCCGCGGCGCGACCACCGACACGGGCCAACGGGCCGCCAGGCGTCGGACGAGATGCCCGTTGTGCAGCCCAAAGGTCGGCCGCCGCGCATCCGGGAAGAGATTGGAGATGAAGAGGATGCGCATACAAGGACGACGGGACGACGGGACGACGGGACGACGGGACGACGGGACGACGGGACGACGGTACGACGGGACGACGGGACGACGGGACGACGGGACGACGGGACGACGGGACGACGGGACGACGGGACTACAGGACTACAGGACTACGGGACTACAGGCTCGGGCCATCCGAAACCCGACCCTCGACACCCGACACTCGGGAAGGGAACGCCCAACGCTGAACGCTCAACGCCCAACGTCCAAGGCCGGAGGGGAGCCAGGCGGGACTCCGAACTCCGAACTCAGAACTCCGAACTCTGAACTCTGAACTTTGAACTCCGGACTTCGGGGGGGGGACCCCCGAGGAATCCCGATCCGGTCCTTCCTTGCGCCTCTTGCGCTTTCTTGCGGCCCGATCTCTTCGGGCTTTGCCCGATCGGCGCCTCCTGCGACTCTGACGCCAACAAACCACCGGACCACCGCGACCCAACGCCGGGCGGGCAGACGGGCGCGGCCATCGCCGGCGCCCTCCGTTGCCATCCGTCAGGCGGTCACGGCGGGCCGCAGGCGCCCAGATCGGGCGGCGGCGTCGCCCGCCGCGGACGCTGGCCGCCATGCGGGACGTACTCCGTCGTGATCGGATGGCGCGTCAGCATGACCTCGGGCAGCGGCGCGGCACGACCGATGCAGGGTGACCCCGGGGCCAGCCGGAAGTCGCCGCGGCCGGCGTCGATGAAGCCGGGATCCTCGCCGAAGATCTGCTCAGCGTCGACCAGGACGCCCTCGGCGCCGCGCACGAAGCGCAGCATGGCTTCGAAGGGCCGCGGGCACCAGTTGCCGCCGAAGACAGCAGTGCCGAGGGAGTTCATGGGCTGAAGCGTGCCCGAGGCCGACAGGCTGTGCAGGATGTTGTTGCGCACGATGGCGCGGTCCTGCGCCGCCGAGAGCCGCAGGAGTGTCGTCCTGCCAAGACGCGACGTGAGGATGGTATTATGGCAGAGGTACAGCGTGCCGTTGCGGTAGTTGGCGGGGTCGTCCTGGTCGCCGCCGTAGTGGATGACCTGGCGGTTGGCGGTGTCGGGGCGCTTGATGAGCACATTGCCGTAGACGAAGGTCTCCCGGTACTCGGGGGCATCACGGATCGGCGCATGGTCGCTCTCCACCAGGTCGAGGAGACGGCTGCCGCCCTCGATCCAGTTGTAGCGGATGACCGTGCCGGCCGAGCGGTCCTTGAGGTTGTTGCCGAAGGAGTCCCGTCGCAGCGGCCCGAGGTGGTTATACTGAAAGACGATCCCCAGGGTCTCGGTGTAGACGTTGTGCTGGTAGATGCCGACCTCGGTGCCATTGCCGGAGATCTCGCACGCCTCGACGAGGAGGTCCCGGCTCTGCCGCGAGGACATGAGGCCATTGCTGCAGTCGTGGAGGCGGCAGCGGCGCAGGACGATGCTCACCCCGCTCTCGACCCAGATAGCCGCGGCGTTGTCGCGGTAGGTGCCCTGGCCGCGCCCGCTGGTGAAGGTCGCCGGAGGACGGGCGCCGCGGAACTCGAGGCCCTCGATGGTGATGTGGCTCGGCGTGACCTCCGGCGCCGAGCGCGTACCGCCAATCTTCAGAATGGCGCGGTCCTCGCCCCAGAAGTCCAGAGCCGGACGGCACGTGGCGTCAGCGCCATCGACGACGGGCAACTGCCCCTCGGGGCCGGGCACGCCCATGACTCGGACCGGGGCCTCGGCCGTGCCGGCAACCGCGATGGCCCACTTCTCGCGGTAGGGCTCTGCCCGCCAGTGGATGCGCACCGTGTCGCCGGCCTGCAGGGACTCCCAGGGCACCTCGCCGATCGCCGGCAACGCCTGCCCGGGGCCGACCTCGAAGGTCCGCCCTGCCATCAGCGGCAGGGCCGGGGCCAGCCCGAGCAACGCCGTCAGGAGAACCAAGCGGCACGGCCACGGGCAGCTATCGGCCAGACCTGTCATTGGGGCTCTCCTTGTTACCTTCGTGTCCACGATGCGCCGCCTGAACCGAATCACCGGCGCCCGGCGCCGGTGATTCGGCGGTACCGGAAGTCGCGGTACTGGCCGGGGTCACCCCCCTGCCCGGCCTCGGCCGCATGCAGGATGTTCACCAGTTCGCGCGCGGTGACGAAGTGGTACCGCCAGGGGCGCCCATCCGGTCCGCTCGACGGGAGGTCACGGTAGAAGGCCGCCATAGGATCACCCAGGAGCATCTCCAGATTGCGCGGCAGGCCGCCGTGAGTATGGAGTTTGACGACCACCCACTCGGGGCGGCCGTGCACCCAGGCGGCGAGGTCGACCCAGAGCCGCAGGCGATCGGCGCTCGGCGGATTGGCGCCGGAGAGTTCGCCGTTCTCCAGACGCGGCAGCAGGCCGGCCTTGCGGCGGCGCCAGTTCAGCCCCAGCGGCCCCTGTACCATGAGCAGCCTTGGGTCGCCCGCGCCGGGTGCCGCGCCGACGGCAAGGGGCGTGCCGCGGTCGTGGGACTTGGGCTCAGGCGTGTCGCTGGCGTAGTAGACGCTGTTGATGGTGTGCGTCTGCGTCGGATCTGGCGCGGAGGGCATGGTGAAGTCGGCGTAGCAGCCGCACTCACGCAGGACATCGAGTTCCTGCCGCACGCCGCAGTGCCGGCCGGATGGGTGCGAGTCGTCGAGAGCCCAGTCGCCATGGATGAAGCCGAAGCGGACCGCGCCGGTGTCGTCCTGGGCGAGGAAACCATGCTGGCGCAGACAGGCCACGCCCTCAGCGAGCTTGGTGCGCAGGCCGTCGGCGGTGTCGCGGTCGTGGTGCAGATGCACCTCGACCTCGGCATGGGCCGTGCGGCACAGCTCCGCGAGGGCCTCGAGGACACCCGCGTCGGCCTGCTCGATCGGGTAGAAGAAGGTATGCGCTGGCGGCAGCCCGTCGGCATCGCGAGGTCCGGCGGACAGGGCTGGGAAGCCCTTGCACCACGCCTCAACACGACGCATCGCCTCGTCGCGACTGGCCCCGTGAAAGGGCTCGAAGTGATCACAGACGCAAATCAGAACGTCAGTCGGGCCCGCGACGTTCGGACGGCGACACCGGGTCAGGTAGGACCACAGCCAGCGATCGAGGGCGCGGGGCGCCATGGTTCTCCTCGCAGTCAGGAAAAGACAGCGGCAGTGGGTACCGCGGCCCGGGGCTGATCCAGGATCGCGTCAGGCGGCCTTGTCCCAGCCGGGACGTGACTGGCTGAAGAGGTAATCGCGCAGGCCGAGCATCGTCCGCCAGTTGACGAACACGAAACTGGCCGGCAGGGCGACCGCGCGCAGACGCAGGCGCGGCAGACAGAGACCCAGAGCCGCGAGCAGGTAGAAGGCACCCTGCCCGACCAGGAGAAGACGGTACGGCGCCAGGTCCAGCAGCATAAGATTCGCCGCCAACATCGTCACCATCAGCGGGAAGCCGGCGAGGCGGAGGACCTTGTGCGAGATGAGCTGCCACCAGAGGCGGTGTCGCCAGGGCAGGAGCCACTCGGGGTAGCGGAACAGCATCTGGAAGTTGCCCATCATGGTGCGGCGCTTGCGACGGCGCTCGATGTCGGAGGCGAAGGGCTGCGGGTCGGTGCCGCGGGCCGCCGGCTCGTAGACCACGCGGTAGCCCTGCATCGCGATGGTCATGGGGATGACGACGTCGTCGAGGATCGTGTCGGTCGGGATCTCCCGGTAGGCACTGCGGCGCACGGCGCAGATGGCCCCGGTGTAGCCGACCGAGGAGTCGAAGGCGGCCTCCTGGCGCCGCACGAAGTTCTCCAGGCGCCAGTGCGCATCGACGCCGCCGCTGACCGCATCGGCGCCGTGAGCGACCTCCAGAGAGCCGCAGACCGCCCCCACGCTCGGGTCGGCGAAGGGCTTCACAAAGGCGCGCAGGGCATCGACGGCAAAACGCTGACGGGCGTCGCCCATGACCACGACCTCGCCCGTGGCCTGGGCCATGGCCGCGTTGATGCCATGGGCCTTGCCCGCATGCTCACGATGCACGATCACGCGCAGCCGCGGGTCGGTAATGGCCGCCAGGGCCTCGTTGGTGCCGTCGGTGGAACCATCCGAGACCACGATCACCTCGAGGCGGTCAGCCGGGTAGTCAGCCTCGAGGAGGTTCGCAACGCGGGCGGCGATGCGCTCGACGCCATTGCGGACGACGACGACAGCCGACAGCCGCGGCAGCCAGGCGGCGTCGCCCTTGGTCACAGGACGCGGGCGCAGACGCGCCAGCACCGCCACGAGCAGCGGGTACCCTAGAAAGGTGTAGGCCAGGACAACCACGCTACCCCAGAACAGCGCCTGGATGATGACCTGACTCATGGGTTGGCATCTCGTCGGGGGAGTTCGATCGAAGCCGGCATATGCACTGCTTGGCGATGCCCTCGGC
>JAGVUW010000547.1 GCA_019136035.1 Verrucomicrobiota bacterium
GCGAGCAACCGCGACGAGTTCCTCCTGGCGGCGCAGGGCATGGAGACGGGCATCGAGAGCCTGCGGCGGCTGCAGGGCGAGGGCAGCGCCAACCTCAACATGAAGAAGCTCCTCCGCGACGCCGTGCGCTACCAGGCCAGCGATCTGCTGCTGACCGTCGGCAGCCCGCCGATGCTGCGCATCAACGGCGCCATGCGTGGCTTCGACATGCCCGAGCTGACCGCCGCCGACACCCGGCGGCTGCTCTTCAGCGTCCTGAGCGCCCGGCAGCGCGCCGACTTCGAGGACCAGCGCGAGGTCGATTTCGCCCTCAGCATCCAGGAGCGCTTCGGCCTGGAGGACTCCGAGGAGAAGGACTGCCGCTTCCGCGTCAATGGCTACTACCAGAAGGGCTCCGTCGCCTCGGCCTTCCGACTCATACCGCAGCACATCCCCTCGCCGGAGGAGCTCCGTGTGCCGGCGGTGGTGATGCGTCTGGCGCGCCGTCTGCAGGGCCTGGTCCTGGTCACCGGTCCGACGGGCCATGGCAAGTCGACGACGCTGGCCTGCCTGATCGACGAGATCAACCGCACGCGGAGCTGCCACGTGGTGACCATCGAGGACCCGATCGAGTTCGTGCATACCAGCCGCATGGCCGTGATCGACCAGCGCGAGGTCAACGCCGATACCCTGAGCTTCGCCAATGCCCTCAAGTACGTCCTGCGTCAGGCCCCCGATGTGATCCTCATCGGCGAACTGCGTGACCCCGAGACGATCTCAGCGGCGCTGACGGCCGCCGAGACCGGCCACCTGGTGCTGGCGACCCTGCATACCAACGACTGCATGCAGACCGTCGACCGCATCATCGACGTCTTCCCGGCTGAACGCCAGAACCAGGTGCGCACCCAGCTCGCGGCATGCCTGGAGGCGGTGGTCTCGCAGCGGCTCCTGCCGCGTCGCGATGGCAAGGGCCGCATCGCCGCCTTCGAGGTCATGCTCGGCAGCACGGCCGTGCGCGCCCAGATCCGCGACCGGCGCACCCACCAGCTCCTCGGCGTCATCGAGACCGCTGCCAAGGATGGCATGGTCACCATGGAACGCGCCCTGAAGGACCTGCTCACGGCCGACCTCATCACCCGTGAGATCTACCAGGCGTCGGTGCGCAATCCCCTGGCGCCCGGGGCAGCCTGACGGCGGCGACAGGGCGCATGGCCGGCCCGGGCCGGGCGCCAGGGCTGATCGACGATCGCGTCAGCGCTCACCTGGCCACCCTGAAGGGGTGCCAGATCGTAGCCGGGGGTCGCGCGAGAGCCCGACCCCCGGAAACGCGAACCCGCGAGCCATGCACCCTGAAGGGGTGCCAGAACCGGACCTCCGAACAGCCTGGCGGGGCCCTGGGCACCGGCTGGAAAGCCGGGGGCCGCGGGCTATCTTACCGCTTCGGCCGGGTGTGACCGCTGTCGCGTTCGCGGCGTCGAGGCCCGAACGCACCGGCGCGGCCTGCAGGTCGCAGGGGCGCGGCCGTCACCCCGCCATGATGACGATCCTCGAAGGAGTGCGGTGCCATGAAGGTCGTGTTGGCTTACTCGGGCGGTCTGGATACGTCGGTCATCCTCAAGTGGTTGCAGGACCAGTACAACGCCGAGGTCATCACCTTCTGCGCCGATCTCGGCCAGGAGGAGGAGCTCTCCGGCCTGCATGAGAAGGCCTACAAGACCGGCGCCGTCAAGTCCTACATCGAGGACCTGACCGAGGAGTTCGCCCGCGACTTCATCTTCCCGATGTTCCAGGCCGGGGCCATCTATGAGAATGTCTACCTGCTGGGCACCTCGATCGCGCGGCCGCTGATCGCCAAGCGCCTCGTCGAAATCGCGGCCGCCGAAGGCGCCGATGCCATCTGCCATGGCGCCACCGGCAAGGGCAATGACCAGGTGCGCTTCGAACTCAGCGCCTACGCCCTGAAGCCCGACATCCAGGTCATCGCACCCTGGCGCCTCAAGGAGTGGACCTTCCGCTCGCGCTCCGACCTGATTGCCTACTGCGAGCAGCGCGGCATTCCCTGCAAGACGACCGCGAAGAAGCCCTACAGCATGGACCGCAACCTCCTGCACATCAGCTTCGAGGGCGGCATCCTCGAGGACCCGTGGCAGGAGCCGCCGGTCGAGACGCATGTCCTGACCACGCCGGTCGAGCAGGCCCCCGACAAGCCCGAGTACGTCGTCGTCGCCTTCGAGAAGGGCAACCCGGTGGCGGTCAATGGCGAGAGCCTCAGCCCGGCCAACCTCATGCGCCGCCTGAACAAGCTCGGCGGCAAGCATGGCGTCGGCCGCGTCGATGTGGTCGAGACGCGCTTCACGGGGATGAAGGACCGCGGCATCTACGAGACCCCCGGCGGCACCATCCTCTACCATGCGCACCGCGCCCTGGAGGGCATCTGCATGGACCGCGAGGCGATGCACCTGCGCGACCAGCTCATCCCGCAGTACTCGACGATGGTCTACAACGGCTTCTGGTTCGCACCCGAGCGCGAACTGCTGCAGGCCGCCATCACCGAGAGCCAGAAGAATGTCACCGGCGAGGTCCGCTGCAAGCTCTACAAGGGCAACTGCATCATCGTCGGCCGGCGGTCGCCCTACACGCTGTACAACCCCGATGTCGTGACCTTTGAGCAGGACTCGGTCTACAACCAGGGCGACGCCACGGGCTTCATCAAGCTCAACGCGCTGCGCCTGCGCCTGCGGGCCCTGGCGGCCAAGCCGCAGGCCTGACCGGTCCGGCGGTGGCGGCGCCGAGGCGTCTGCCCTGGAGGGCGGGCCGTGGGCGGTTGCCGCCATCGTCGGCCGGAGTCGCCCGGCCGTCCCGCTGCGGCCCGACCGTGAACTGCCGATAAACGAGCGCCATCGCGCCGAGCCCGTCGTGGGCCCGGCGTCATGGCGCAGAACCGAGCGCCATGCACCTCCAGATCCTGAAGAGCAAACTCCACCGCGCCACCTTGACCGACTGCGTCCTCGAGTACGAGGGCAGCCTGGCCATTGACCTCGACCTCCTCGATGCGGTCGGTATGCTGCCGTACGAGAAGATCCTCGTGGTGAACCAGACCAACGGCCAGCGCCTGGAGACCTACGCCATACCCGGCCCGCGCGGCAGCCGACAGTTCTGCCTCAACGGCGCCGCCGCCCGCTGCGGCTACCCCGGGGACCGCCTGACCGTGATGAGCTTCGCCGCCATGACCCCCGAGGAGGCCGCTGCCTTCAAGCCGCAGGTCGCCATCCTCGACGAACAGAACCACATCGTCACCCGCAAGCCCTGAACGGACCCGGCCTCCCTGGCCCGGCATCGCGACGAGGCCGTCCTGGCGGCGTGCGGCCACTCCGTGGATCCGCCGCCGCGGGCGGCGTGAAGGTGCGGTTCTGGCACCCCTTCAGCGGAGTCACGGGCGCCCGGAGCGCCGGCCATGGCAAGGCGAAACATCGCTTGCCACCGGTGTGGAGCGCGAGTGTCCACAGACGCGAATGCGTCCACGAGCCGCCACGGCATCGACAGCACAACGACGCGATGTCTCATACGAGGGTGCCCCGGCGAGCGCTGACGCAATCCTCGGTCAGCCCTGAGCGCTGACACGGGCGGCTTGCACGTCGCCCTGACGCGGCTACAGCGTCGTCTCCGGCGCCTCAGCGCATCGACTCGGTGACCTCGCGCGCGATGCGGACCCAATTGCGGACGCGCTCCGGGTCGCCCTGGACGGTCTCGACATCCTTGAGTGTGATGTCGACGCAGCCGCCCCGGCAGGCCTCGAGGTCCTGGCGGAGGATGCGCCGGACGCGCTCCGGGTCCCAGCCGTAGCCGACCATGTCCGAGGGGCTCGGGCGGTAGCTGATGACGTAGTCGCGCCCGATCTGCTCGGCACAGCGGGCGACATTGGCCGCCGGCGCCACGGCGATGCGGCGCAGGTTTGGTATCTGCCGCAGCATGTCGATCTTGCCGGTCAGGTCCTCGCAACAGCCGTAGGAGACCAGGCCAAACTGCTCCATGATGGGGAGCTGGTAGCGCAGGAGGAACTCCTCATGGAACTGCGGCGAGACGAGGGTGAACTCCTGCGCCGCCATGAAGCACCAGAGCTTGCGCCGCGAGGCGCCGCGGGCGTTGGCCTCCGGTGCCGGGAGCTCCTCGGCGTAGGGCGCCGACTGGTTGATGTGGTTGCACAGGCCCCAGTCGCCCGCCGCCTCGGCCTGCGCCTGGCAGCGCAGGACCCCGTCGCGCATGAAGGCCAGGAGCGCATGCAGCCACTCCGGGCGGTCGTACATGTCGAGCATGAAGTTCTCGATGCCGCGCAGGGCCCCGAGGTCGGTCGAAAGGTCGGCATGCCAGCCGCTGAGGAAGGGCCCGCGGTCAAGGTTGACCGTGATCAGGTCGCCGATCGCGTCCTGAACCCGGGCCAGACGCCGCGCCGTCGCCGCCTCGTCAATCGTGTGCTGCGGCGGCTTCAGCCCCGCGACGTCCTCCGGGGCTTTGATCGCGTAGTCGGCCTTGTACGACCCGCCCGGGTCGGCGGCATGCTCGCGGCGGCTCTGCAGGCCCCAGGTTGTGCAGGTGTGCACCGCCCCGACCGTCACCCACGGCTCGAAGATGTAGTCGTCACGGAAGGTGCTGCGGAACAGGCTCTGGCGCAGGAACGACTCGTACGGATGGAAGAACCGGTCCTGGCACTGCAGCGCGGCCTCGGGCATCTCGTCCCAGGCGAAGGTGCGCACCCAGACCGGTATCGGCGTCGGCTTGAGGCTGTTGTGACGCCGCCACAGGTCGCGCCGACGCGACTGGTCAGGATCGGCGCAGACCTCCACATAGCGCTTCGTCAGATCGCGCAGGATCGCCGTGTCGTCCATATCGTCACCCTCCGTGTCTGCTTGAGGAGTCCAACGGGAGAGGCTGGCCCCTTCCGGGCGGCACGCCCCTGAAACGTAGCCCTCATCACGGCAGGGCGCCACTTCAAGAGCCGCCATGCCGCGCGCGACGAGGCCAGGCGACGATCGCCAAGAGGAGGGGGAAGGGGAGAGGGCGAGTACGCCCGTGCGTCGGTGCGTCGGTGGCGGCCAGCCGGGAGCCGGGAGTAGTCGCCACGGGCCGAGTGGCGCCACGGCCTCCCCTCTCTGGGACCGCCGAGCGTCGGCTCGTCTCCCCCGGGAGCGCCACTCTCCCGAGTGGCTCCCCGCGCGCGGCGGCGTCTTGCGCCGTCCACCCCTGTCCACGCCGTCCACTCCCGCCGCCAGCGCCTCGTTTGTAACGCGGGCTGTGTCGAGTCGCTTCGGGGAGGGGATTCAACCACGAATCCACACGGATGAACTTGGCGCGGGCTCTGCCCGCAACCCAAAGGGTCGAGGGTCGGGTGTCGAGGGATCGAGGAAGCCGGCGTCGGGAGTCGGGCGTTCTCTCTACCGGGAGTCGGGCCTCGGGCGTCGGGCGTCCGGGGTCGGAAACTTGCCAGGAAGGCGCTTTCCTGGGGGATAGTAGTACGAATGGGACGCAGCCCCCTTGGGGCATGGGAGACGCAACCCCCGTTGGGGTTGGGTACCGTGGCCACGGGGCACCCCAGGGTAGCGGAGTGCCACGGCCGGCTCGCGGGTGTGTCCGGAATGGCCGGTCTGGCTGGCCCCACTGAGGGGCTGAGGTGGGGGTGTTCTTCTTCTGGGGTCTTCTTCGCGGCGGCGTCTTGATG
>JAGVUW010000506.1 GCA_019136035.1 Verrucomicrobiota bacterium
CGGTGCGCATCGAGGCGCTCACCGAGATCGCGAATGCGGGCCCGCTGCGCCGCCGTGGCCGCCGGGAAAGGGAAGGGCTCAAAACAGCGCGATTTGATGTAGACAGGGTCATTGCCGACGCCAAGGTGCCCGCCTGCGGCCAGCGCCCAGGTGACGTGCACACGGCTGGAGAGCACACCAAGGACCCAGGCGTCGTCGGAGGCGATGGCGATCAGCTTGTTGTCGGGAAGGACCGCGGCATCGAGGAAGACGAAGAACCGGTGCTTGGCGGTCTCGACCGTGGCGATGTAGCGCCGCAGACCGGCCAGCGCGGGTCGGAGGTCGCGCCGCGGCTCCCCGAAGACCCACCAGTTCTCGCGGTAGCTTGCCCGGTTGTTCTGGTCTCGCTCCGGCTTCACGCGTTCATAGACCCACTGGTAGACCTCCGGGTAGCGCTCCCGGGCCTCCTCGGCGGTGAGGCCGAAGAGGTCGACGACCAGGACACCGCGGGGCCGGTCGGTGAGGTCGCGGCCATTGCGGTAGGGCCGGATGCGCTCCTCCAGGCCTGGGAGGCGCCCCAGGCCGAGCCGGGCCGCCTCGTCCGGGGTGACAATGAAACCGGCGCCGTGCAGCTTCATGCCGGGACAGCTTAGATCGCCGTTGGCCATCAAGGCCTTGGCTACCGTCACGTCCGCCCCCGTGGTCAGATCCGCGTGGATGACTCCGCGGGTCTCGGCCAGGGTGACCTCGTAGCTCTCGCCGGCGCCGGCGGCCTCGCCGGTCACGGCGGCGAGGGTGCCGGGGAGGCCCTGGCCGGGGGCGCCGACGGTCATGGCGATGCGTACGGCAGCGCCGTCGGCGGCGTCGACCCAGGGGTGATCCGGGATGGCAAAGAGGAGCGCCAGCCCCGGGGTCGCGCCCAGGTGGCGTTCGACGACGCGGCGGTTGAAGGTCTGGCTGAGGCTGTTGGTGGTGACCAGGCCGAAACGCCGCACGGCGCCGGCGCGCACCAGGGCCGCGGCGCGGTTCCACCAGAACATGACGAAGTCGGCCGAAGCGGGGACCTCGTCGTGCGCGGCGCGCAGGGCTTCGACATAGCCATCGCCGAGAGTCTCCCGCATCGGGCCGGCGCCCACGAACGGCGGATTGCCGACGATGAAATCGGCCTGGGGCCAGGCCGCCGGGCGCGGATTGAGGTAACGCAGGACCGGCACCCGGGCGGTCTCGTCGGGGACCTCCAGGCCGGTGACCGGGTGGATGCGGGTGGTGCGGCCATCCCAGCGGGAGAGGGGCTGGCCGTCGGGGCCGAGCACCGGCTCGGTGCGGTCCCACTCCAGGACCGCATCGCGGCCTTCGATATTATGGAAATTCCGGATGACCGGCTCGGGCGGCCGGACGCTGCCGTGGGTGCGGTAGTGCCACTGCAGGCAGCCGATCCAGAGGACGAGCTCGGCGATGGCGGCGGCGCGCGGGTTGACCTCGAGGCCGAGGAACTGGTTCGGGAAGACCGTCTGGCCGGCCATTTCCAGGGGTCGCTGGGAGTCACCGAGGCGGTCGAGGGTATCGAAGACCTCCTGCTCGAGGCGTTTCAGGTGGTCGAACGAGACATAGAGGAAATTCGCGGTACCGCAGGCGGGGTCGAGGATGCGCAGCTCGCAGAGTCGGCGGTGGAAGCGCCGCACCTCGGCGGCGGCCTTGGGCATCTCGCCGCTGTTGGCGAGGGTGACGGCGGCGGCCTGGGTCGCCTCCCAGTCGGTCCGGAGGGGCTCCATGACGGTGCGCAGGACGAGGCGTTCCACGTAGGCGCGCGGGGTGAAGTGGCTTCCGAGTTTATGGCGTTCGAGGGGGTCGAGGGCGCGTTCCAGGAGGGTGCCGAAGATGGCCGGCTCGACGTCACGCCAGTCACTGCCGGCGGCCTCGATGAGGAGGAGGAGCTGGTCGCGAGTCAGGGGCAGGGCGGTCGCCTGCTCGAAGAGGCCGCCGTTGAAGTGCAGCACCGGCAGGCGCAGGCTGGTGGAGAAGCCGCCGGTGTTCATCCGCTGCCAGAGCTCCTCGAGCATCGGCACGGCGTGCTCCGGGGTATCGCGCAGGCTCTCGAGGAGGTTCCGGAAGGACTCTTTGGGGAGCAGCCAGACATCCTCGGCGAACATCGTGAACAGGCAGCGCATGAGGAAAGCGGCGACGGCATGGGGGTCATGCCCGGCCGCCTCGAGAGCCCGTGCCAGCTCGGCCAGCTTGCTGGCGATGTCGCGGGTGACGCGGGCACTGCGGCGGCTCGGGTCCAGGGCCAGGGGGTCCGTCCAGACCCGGCGGAGGCGGTCGCGTACCGACGCATCCTCGAGGTCGGCAAGACGGAGGCGGTGGCTGCCGGCGGTTGGGAAGGGCGTGTAGGTGCCGCCGGTGCAGGTGAACTCGCTGAAGAGCTCGATGGAGTGTCCGACGTCGACCACGATCAGGAAGGGCGGCCTGCCCTCCTCGGCGGGCAGGGCGCGGATGTACTGGTCGGCCTGGCCCTTGGCGCGCAGCATGGCGGCATCCCAGGCGGCGGTGCCGCGCAGGGCGGTGCCGCGCTTGAGGCTGGCGCGCACGGCCCGCATCTCCTGCGACAGGGCCGGCTCGCCGAGAGCCGCGGCGGCCTCGGAGCCCTGCTTGGCCTCGAGCACGAAACAGCCGCGTTTGTAGAGGTCGATGAAGCGGGTGGTGGTGCGGCCCTCGCCGTCGGTGAAGGCGACGGCGCGCTCGAAGACGTAGGCATTGGCGCCGGTGTCGGCGGTGGCGGGGTCAGGCCGGGGGACCTCGATCAGATCGCAGAGCTCCGAGAGGAAGAGGGCGTAGTTGGCGCGTTCCGCGGCGCCGGAGCCCAGCCAGCGCTGAACGAAGACCCTCGCCGCCGCGGTCCTGTCGCTGTCTGCCATGCGCACGCCTCCCCATCCGTCATCGGCCCCTCGGGCACCCCGTCACCATAGCGACGCCGGTGACGCTGTCAACGGCCCCACGGGGGTGCCCGCGGCCACGACGGGCGCCGGATGGGAGGTGGCATGCGCATCCCTGCGCATGGTCCGGCGCGCGAAGGATGCGAGCCGCCGCCCGGTGCTCCCAGGAGAGCGGCTGGTGACAGCCGCCGCTGCAGCCAGAGCCCAGGCGCGGGGGCGCGCCGGGGATGGCAAGACGGAACATCGCTTGCCACCGGTGTGGAGGTGCTGCACGGATGGTCCAGGCTAGTGCCTGTGGCCGGCTTCCGCGCCGCCCTCCGCGTGCTTGGCGGGGGCGTCTTCGGCGTGGTGCGCCGTGGCCAGCACGGCCTGGTGGATGCCCTCGACATAGTGCATGAACACCACGTAGGCTTCGACGAACTCACGCCCGGCGTCCACACTCTCGTCGGCGTGCTTCTTCGCCTCGGCAGCGCGGCTGAAGCGCTCCCGGATGCCGGCCGCCACGGCGCCCGTGACATGATTGACGACCTCATCGACCGAGCCGGATTCGAGCGCATGGTCGCCGGCCGCGACGATCGGCTCGATGGCGTCGGCGGGCTTCAGGCCGGTGTACGGCGCTCCCTCGCCGGCGCGGTGCACGCGCACCAGGGTCTCGAAGAAGTACATGTCCGCCAATGCCTTGGCTTCCGGGCCCTTGGCCCGCACGACCAGCGTCTTCTGGAAGGCATCGCGAATGGCCGGCTCATCGGCCGCCTTGACCCACTTCAGCACCGGCGTGATGTCGCTCTTCTCCAAGGCCGCCTTCGCCGCGGCCACCACCGGCCCCCCGAGCGTGTCGCAGTGCGCCCGCGCGCCCTGCGGTATTAGCGCGAGCACCGCAGTCATCCCCACCACCAGGCCCAGCGTGCGAACTCCCGACGTCGTCTTCATGATGCATCTCCTGTTGCCGTTACCGCTGCCGCGTATCGGAGGCCGCCCGGCCTCCGACAGGTCTCGGTCTGAACGAGGATCACAGCTCCCGGCGGTATGTCGGGACGAAGCGCGCCGTCCTGCTGCCCTTGTCCGCGTCGTCGCCGCCCATCCGCTCAAGATTGTGAATGGTTATTCACTACACGGGCCTCTGACCCTGCTGGCCTGGCATTGGTTCCAGCGTTCCTTGGTGGGAATGACATTTCACCAGGCAGAGGCCTCGGCGCAGGGCTGTTTGAAAGTCCGGTTCTGGCACCCTTTCAGGGTGCGCGGTTCGTGGATTCGCGGTTCCGGGGGTCGTGCTCTCGCGCGACCCCCGGCTACGATCTGGCACCCTTTCAGGGTGGCCAGGCGAGCGCTGACGCGATCTTCGATCAGCCCTGAGGGCGCGCGGCTCGAGCAGGTCGCGCCAGCCGAGCGCGATCCCGGGCGCCGGAGAACGGCGCCCGGAGGATGCCGAGCCTCGGCACTCCCAGGAGGGTGACTGAGTGGGCGCTGGCGCAGCCCTGATGGAACGGGGACACCGGGGACACCGGGGACACCGGGGACACCGGGGACACCGGGGACACCGGGGACACCGGGGACACCAGCGACACCGGGGACACCGGGGACACCGGGGACACCGGGGACACCGGGGACACCGGGGACTGCGGGCGACCCATCCTGGAGTCCCTTGGGTCGCTTGGGTCCCTTCCCGGCGGGCGCCGCGTCACGGCCGGTTCTGTCCGCGCCCCCGGCGTTTCAGCGGTGGTCGCGCAGGGTCTCGAGCATGACCTCGATATTCCTGGGCGGGGTGCCGATGACGACCTGGTTCGAGCAGCCGACGACGATGCCGCTGAACTCCTTGGCGGCCTCGAGGGCGGTGCGGACCTCGGTGCGGACCTCCTCGGGCGAGCCGAGGTGGAGGGTCTCCGAGTTGATGCCGCCCCAGAGGGTCAGGCGCGGGTAGGTCTGGCGCAGGCGCCGCAGGTCCATGCCGGAGCGTCGGTCGACCTCGTAGAAGAAGTCGACGTCGCAGCCTCCGAAGAGGTCTTCGGCGACGGGCCAGAGGTTGCCGTCGCTGGCGAAGCCATGGCGGCAGCCGGCCTCGTGGCAGATCTGTGAGATGCGGTGCAGCCGAGGCGCCATGAGGTCATGGAAGACCCTCGGCGAGTAGATCGGCCCGCGCGGTCCGGCGAAGTCACCGCCGCCGCAGAGGTAGTTCAGACCCATCTCGCGCATGGCCGCGACATTGGCGGGGACGCGCGCCAGTTGCCGGTCGAGGTAGCGCTCGACCAGGTCCGGGCGCAGCAGGCAGGCCTCCAGCCAGATCGCCTCGCGGGGTATGCACAGGCTGGTGCCGTAGCCGGGTATGGCGCGATGATGCCCAAAGCGCTCCACGGCGGCGACCAGGTCGGGCCAGGCCGACGGCGTCACACGGTACGCCCCCGGGTCCGGCGGCGGGCCCTGGAGCTGCCGTTCGAGGTCCTCCAGCGTCGGCTCGGGCCGCGGCGCCCGGGCGCAGACCTGGTAGAGCTCGGTGGTGGGGTCGAAGGTCATCACCCGCCAGGCATTGCCGGATTCGTCGCCGTAGACGAAGGTCCTCTCATCGATGCGCCGGGTCGGCTTCTCGGGCATGCGCCAGTACATCGGGCGGATGAGGTCGAGGTCGAGGACATCGGCCAGCTCGAAGGCATCGTCGCGGCTGCGCTGGAGGAACTCGGCGTGGGCCTCGGGGCCTTCCCAGAGGGCGCGGGCCTCGCGGTACTGCTGGATGCCGCCGCCGGTCCAGGCCTCGCGGCCGAGGATCAGCGAGGCGGCGTAGGAGGA
>JAGVUW010000494.1 GCA_019136035.1 Verrucomicrobiota bacterium
AAGGTCGCGGTGTTCCTCCCGAACAGCCTGGAGTACTTCCTCATCTACTGGGCCGTCGTCCGCCTCGGCGGCATCATCGTGCCGCTGAACACCTGGCTGCGGCCGGACAGCCTCGAGGCCATCTTCGAGACCGTCGCACCGGACCTCCTCGTAGTCGGCAGCGCGGCCGACGAGGCGGTCCTGACCTGCGCCCGGCGCCGCCCGGGGCTGCCGGTCGTGGCGACGGGCGCCGGCGCCGGCGCCCTGCCGGCGTTCGAGTCCCTGATGAGGCCCGGGGCCGCGCTCCCCGAGACGCCCCTGGTCGGCGACGACCCGTCAATCATCATGCACACCTCCGGCACCACTGCGGCACCGAAGGGCGCCGTCATGCGGCACAGTGACCTGGTCTTCAATGTGATGACCACCATCAACGCCCAGGGCTTCACCCGCGACGACGTGCACATCCTCGTCAATCCGATGTTCCACTGCACCGCTCTCTACAGCTCCCTCCCCGCGGCGGCCCTGCAGAAGACCCCGGTGGTCATCACCGCCGACACCACGCCGAACGGCCTCCTGCGGCTGATCGCCGAGGAGGGCATCACCACCTTCCTAACCGTGCCGAGCATCCTGCAGCGCATCACGGCCCTGCCGGACCTGACCCCGGGCGCCATCAGCACGCTGCGCGTCATCGGCTATGCCGGCTCGTTCATGCCGGTCAAGACCGTGCGCGAGCTGCAGCGGCTCTTCCCCGGCGTCGAGCTGCACAACTTCTTCGGGTTGACCGAGACCATCTCGGCCACGCACTGCCTCAACGGCGACGAGTCGTACGACCGCCCGGACTCGATCGGGCGGCTCCTGCCCTTCGTCGAGGCCCTCGTCGTCGACGAGAGCCGCCGACCCGTCCCGCCGGGGACCGTCGGCGAGCTCCTCTTCGCCCGCGACAACGTCATCCAGGGCTACTGGAATCGCCCCGGGAAACTCGAGGAGTCCCTGGTCGAGGTCAACGGCCGCCTGTGGTTCAACACCGGCGACCTGGCCACGGCCGACGAGGAGGGCTTCTTCTTCATCAAGGGCCGCAAGAAGGACATGATCATCGTCGGCGGTGAGAATGTCTTCGCCGCCGAGGTCGAGGCCGCCCTGATGGCCTGCGAGAAGGTCAAGGAGGCCGCCGTCAAGGGCATCCCCGCCACCGGCATCCGCGAGTCACTCGGAGAGATGATCAAGGCCTACGTCGTGCGCGCCGACCCGACCCTGACCGAGATCGAGCTGCGACGGCACTGCCACAAGGCCCTGCCCTCGTACAAGATCCCCCACGTCATCGAGTTCCTCGCGGCCCTGCCGCGCAACCCCGCCGGCAAGGTCGTCAAGGACGACCTGGCCTGACGATGCCCGCATCACGGTCCACGGACGGCGCCCTGGCGCCTGGATCCGCCGCAGACGACAGGGCAACCGCCGCGGGAGAGGCCCGGCCACGGCGAGCGCCGTCGTGAGGGTCGATCCGACTGCCATGCCTAGCGCGACACGAGAGGGACTGCCATGACCAGGCGCGAGAATATCCTCAGGGCAATCCGCTTCGAGCGGCCTGAGACCATCCCGATGGCCTTCCACATCAACGCGGCCTGCTGGCATCACTACGACCAGGGTGCCCTGCAGGACCTCATGGAAGCCCACCCCGTCCTCTTCCCCGGCTTCACCCGTCAGCAGACCGTGTCGCCGCGCTATGGCCTCAACCAGCGCTGCGATGAGCCCTACACCGACCCGTGGGGGTGCGTCTGGACCACCAACGACGACGGCATCACCGGCGCCGTCCATGGCCACCCGCTGTCGGACTGGGGCCGCCTCGATACGTACGAGCCGCCCGATCCGGCCACCACCGACGGGACCTTCCCTCTGGACTGGGACAGCATCGCCGAGGGCGTCCGGCGACGGCGGCAGAGCGGCCAGCTCATCACGGGGGGTCTTCCGCATGGCCATACCTTCCTGCGCCTGCAGGACATCCGCGGCTATGAGAACCTGATTTTCGACATGGCCGACGACCGGCCGGAGCTGCGGCGTCTCATCGCGATGGTCGAGGAGTTCAACTACCAGTTCGTCACGCGGTGGATGGCGCTCGAGCCCGACATGATGACCTATGCCGAAGACCTCGGCATGCAGGTCGGCCCGATGCTGTCGCCGGAGCACTTCCGCACCTACATCAAGCCCGTCTACGAGCGACTCATGAAGCCGGCACGCGAGCGCGGCTGCGTCGTTCACATGCACTCCGACGGCGACATCCGCACCCTCGTCGACGACCTGATCGACGACGGCGTCGAGGTCATCAACCTCCAGGACCTCGTCAACGGCATCGACTGGATCGCGCAGCGCTTCGCGGGGACCACCTGCGTCGAGCTGGACATCGACCGGCAGGCCGTCACCCCCTATGGCACCCCGGCGCAGATCGAGGCGCTGATCCGTGAGGAAGTCACCAGGATCGGCAGCAAGGCCGGCGGCCTGATGATGGTCTACGGGCTGTACCCGGGGGTCCCCCTCGAGAATGCCAAGGCCGTGATGGACGCCATGGAGACCTACGCGGCCTACTTCGCGTGAGTGCCCATGCGCCGCAGCTCCGCCGGGTGAGCCCGGGGAGGCGCCGGACAGGGGGTGCCAGAACCGGACGTTGACACAGCGCCGCGCGACGTCCTGAGGCGATTGCACCGGGACGGTTGGGGCACTAGAGTCGGGATTGGTCAGCGGCATCGTGTCATGGTCCCGGGCGGGTCGGCCCCAGAGCGCGCCCGACCCACACCGCACCGACGCCGCCGCAGTTGACCGCGATCAGACATAGGAGGTCGTCCATGCGCACGTACAGGATTCTGATCAGCCTGAGTCTTGTCCTGGCCTTGAGCGGGCTGCAGGCTGCATCCGCCGACCGCAAGGGCAGCAAGGCCGCGGCGCCGGCGACCGGGACGGTCCGCACCCTGCCCACCTTCACCGAGGGTAAGTACAAGGGCAAACACATGGTCTATCGCGCCGCCACCTTCGAGGCGACGATGGACGAGAAGGGCCTCCTCTGGGTGCAGCCCCTGGACTCCAAAGAGAAGCCTGTCGGCAAGGCCTTCGTCTGCTACCAGGTGCTCCCCTACTTCGTGCCCAAGGGCGACGTCCACCGCGAGCGCCCGGTCGCCTCGTTCATCGATCCGCCGGCGCCGTCGAAGCAGCCCGACTCACTGGCGCTGAAGGGCCTGCTGATCGAGGACATCCCCTTCGAGGTCCTCTACGAGTTCAAGGATAACACCATCACGGCCAGCGGCGGCTGCGAGGACGTCCCCGGCCTCGACACGCCGACGAACTTCCGCCTCATGAGCCGCTTCCCGGCGTCGCACAGCATCGCCCCGAATGTCGAGCAGGAGGACCGCATCAAGCTGCTCGAGGGCTGCGTCCTGGAGACGAAGGAGACGGATGCCAAGGGCCGTCGCAAGACCTACTCCTACCCCTACTACGATGTCATGCGTTTCGCGGGCAACTTCGACTACGCCCGCGTCAGGGGCCTCTACGGCCAGCGCCTGATCGAGTTCGAGCCCGGCAGCAGCGTCGAGGGCCGCCTCTGCGGGTACATCTACAGCGGCTACTGCCCCTGGGAGGGCTACGTCGTGCAGTACATCACGCAGGGCAAGTCGATCAACCTGCGCAAGAACCGCGCCGTGATGACCGTCCATCCCAGCGGCGGCACCGGCAGCAGCCGCCCGCGTTGAACGCCGGTCCGGCCGGACGGCTCCGCTCGACGCCACCACCGGCGCGGCGGCCGGGGCGACGTCGGCCGGACTGAGCGGCACAGGCCATGGCCATGACACGACCCTCCCGGCGTTCTGCCTTCCAGCGCCTCTGCGCCGCCGTCGGGCATGCCATCGTCGACTACCGCATGATCGCCGACGGCGACCGCCTCCTCGTCGGCCTGAGCGGCGGCGAGGACAGCCTGGCGCTGATGCACGCACTGACCTACCTCCAGCGTCGCGCCCCGGTGTCGTTCACAATCCACGCGGCGACGGTCGACATGGGCTTCCCGGGCTTCGACCTGGCGACCCTGTCGGCCTACTGCCAGGCACAGGGCTGGCCCCATGAGGTGGTGTCGCTCCCCGGCGAGGCGATCCTCGCGGAGAAGAACCACGCGCGGCGCCCCTGCGGTCTATGCAGCCGCCTGCGTCGCGGCAAGCTCCACGGCCTGGCCGAACGCCTGGGCTGCGGCACCATCGCCCTGGGCCAGCAGCTCGACGACCTGGCCGTCAGTCTGCTGATGAGCCTGTTTCGCGGCCATGGCCTCAAGACGATGGGCCCCCACGTCGCCGCCGACGCCGGCAGCAAGCGCCTCATACGGCCGCTATGCTATGTGCCGAAGGCCCTGGTGCACGAGATGGCCATCGACATGGCCTTCCCGACCGTCAAGAGCTGCCCATACCTGCCGATGCTCGACGCCGGCGGCGACCGCGCCCGGCTGACACGCCTCATCGACGACCTCGACAGCCAGTACCCCGGCGTCCGCCAGAATATCCTGGCCAGCCTGAAACACGTCGAGACCGCGCACCTCCTCGACCGACGCTGGCTGACCCTGCCGCCGGAACTCGCGGACCGTGGCAACGACGTCGCCACCGGGGCCGACGGCGACAGCGACGCGGACGAGTTCACGGAGTAAGGTGAGGTCGTGCGTCGCGCGTCCCTCGAGCCAAGGAGACGACCATGCCCGAGCTCAAGACTGGTGACCCGGCCCCCGACTTCGCCCTGACCGACCAGCACGGCGTCACCCATCGCCTGCGCGACTACGCCGGACGGAGGGTCCTCATCTACTTCTACCCCAAGGCCAGCACGCCGGGCTGCACCACCCAGAGCTGCGCGGTGCGCGACGCCCGCGCCGACTGGGCCGCCCGCGGCGTGGCCGCCCTCGGGATCAGCCCCGATGACACCGCCGACCAGCGGCGTTTCGACGAGTCCTACGGCCTCGGTTTCCCGCTCCTGGCCGACACCGACCACGCCATCGCCGAGGCCTATGGCGTCTGGGGCGAGAAGACGATGTACGGCCGCACCAGCATGGGCATCATCCGCTCGGCCTTCCTGATCGACGGCGCCGGCCGCGTGGCCCAGGCGTGGTACCGCATCTCGCCCAAGGACACGGTGCCGTCGGTCGACGAGGCCCTCAAGGCCGAAAAGCCCTGAGAGCGCGCCGCGGCGCACCGCCGACGGAAAGACCTCAGAAGAGCGCCGGGAACTGAGGGGAAAAGGGTCCGGAGGGATTCGCCGCAAAGAGGCACAGGAAGCACGGGGGAGGATTGGGTGAAGTGGAAGCGTTCTCCTTCTCCCTCTTGCGTCTCTTGCGCTTCTTTGCGGCAGGACCGCCTTCCGCATCCCCACCGGGATGGAGGCATCGCCCTATGGCCATCCTCAGCACGCCCCCCGGAATCGCAAACCCACAGGCCACGCATCCTCGTATGAACCATGGCGGAGTGACGCGCGCGGTCTTGTCGCAGACTTTCAGCCTGCCATACGTCCTGTCCGATGTCCCAGGGCGTTGCCCCATAAGCGCTAACCAAAAAGCATCCCTTTCATCTCTGCCGACTGGAGCTTTCGCTGGCGAGGCGGCTCCTTCAGCCGCTGTACCACCGAGGGCCAGGCGACGAGGCAGGCGTGCAGGGAGAGTCGCGGCACAATGCAGCC
>JAGVUW010000580.1 GCA_019136035.1 Verrucomicrobiota bacterium
CCCGCAGAAGAGCGTCCCGATGTCCGCCCCGGCGGCGATCTGGGCGAGCACCCCGAAGTCGCGCCCGTCGGCGATGATCAGGCTCTCGCCGGCACGCATCACCACCTCGGCGGCGCGCAGCTTGGTCGCCATGCCGCCGACGCTGAAGCGGTTCCCGTCGGTGCCGCCCGCCATCTGGCGGAGTTCGTCGTCGATGTGGTGTACCACCGAGAGCCGTTCGCCGAGGGTGCCGTCAGGGAGGCGGCGGTGCATGCCGTCGACCGTGGTCAGGAGGATGGTCAGGTCGGCCCGCAGCATCGTCGCCACCATCGCCGCCAGGGTGTCGTTGTCGCCCAGGCGGATCTCGGCGACACTGACCGAGTCGTTCTCGTTGATGATCGGCAGGACGTGCTGGCCAAGAAGGGCATCCAGACAGGAGGTGACATTGAGGTGACGCTCGCGGTTCTGGACATCATCGGCCGTCAGCAGGAGCTGAGCGCAATGAAAGCCGCGCGCCACGCAGGCCGTCTCGTAGTGGTACATCAGACGGCACTGGCCCACCGCGGCGTGCGCCTGGAGCTGCGGCACCGCGCGCGGCCGCCGGGCCGTGCCCAGGACCGTCATGCCCGCACCAATCGCCCCCGAAGAGACCAGCAGGACGTCCCAGCCGCGCTCGCGCAGCTCCGCCAGCCCGCCGACGAGCTGGTCGATGCGCTGCGACGCCGAGAGGCCGGCCATGTCGGTCAGCAGCCGCGTGCCGACCTTGACCACCACCCGGCGCACCCCCGTGAGGGCACGATGCCGACAACCCTTGTCTACGAGGTTCACATCCATGCAGGCGCTCCGAGAACACGACCGCAGGGCACAGCCGGCGAGGGCCTCCCCTCGCGCCATGCCGCCCGCCCAGGCCGCGCCCGACGAGCGCGATACTATAGCGGCCCGACGATGCCCTGTCAGACCGCCCCGCCCGGAGGCGCGCCGCGCCACCCGGGCACGGCGCCCAGGAGTCCACGGAAAAACCGCCCGAGGAGGCCGTCCGCGCTCTCCCCGGCGGTGCAGGGCTGAAATCTCCCGGAAAGGGACCCAAGCGACTCAAGGGACTCCAGGGCGGGCTCGCCGCAGATCCTCGTGCCGCTAACCTGAATCATCCGCGAAGCGCCGATCCATCGCTCACAGTCTACGCTGTCCACGTGCGCCGCAACGCATTGCGGCGCCATCTCCGACGCGCGCCGACCGGAGGCCGAGGATCCACAGGCCCCCGTGTCCCCAGCGTCCCCAGTGTCCCTGCTGTCACTGCTGTGCCTTCGCCATCCGCCCCGTCGGGGGTCCTCCGGGTGACCATTGCGGCTTGCTCGGCGGCGCGCTATGCTGAGTTGGCGGGTGCGCCGACTCGGCGCTCGGGGTCGGCCAACGTCGGGGGTCAGGGTAAGCTACCATGCTCAGCAGTACCATCTTGCTGGCTTTCGGCATACGATCCTATGGCTGGCTATCTGCAACCATTGCCATTGTCTTGCGCATCTTGGCATCGGGGTCAGCCCCTGACCTCTGAGGCCGCTTTGGCAACGGCACCCAAGAACGGGGGAATGTGTCATGACCCTTGCCGCCGATCGTGACGTTGTCCGCCGCCTGGCCGCCGAGCTGGCGGCGATAGCCGGGCAACCCGAGCAGGAAGCGAAACGCGCTGCCTGGCGCCGTTTGAACGGCCTCGACCCCATCCGTCCCATGCTGTGGATCACGGAGATCCCCTGGGGCGAATTCGAGCACAAGGTGGACGAGCTGCGTCCGGTCTGCGAGGACGAGACATTACGCGGGGTCGAGATGCGGCTGCGTCACCAGCTCTTCACCGCTCGCCGCCTGCCCTGCGACGAGGTGGTCGACGACATCTGGTGGGTGCACAAGCACATCGGCGGGACAGACTTCGGCGTGCCTGTGCAGGAGCAGCAGCTCGTGCAGGAAGGCGGCGCGTATATCCGCTCGCACCACTACGAGCCGGTCATCAAGGAGTTGGAGGACACCGAGCTCATCCGGATGCCTGAGGTGCATTACGACGAAGCGGCCACCCTGGCGAGCAAGGCTTTCTTCGAGGATCTGTTCGGCGACATCCTCAAGGTGACGCTGTGCGGGCCGCGGCAGCATTTCTTCACCGGCTGGGACCATCTTGTCCGCTGGACGGGCGTCACCGAAGCGCTGATGGACCTGGTGGTACGCCCCGACTACATCCACGCGATCATGCGCCGCATGACCGACTCGTTCCTGGCCCGCATGACCCAGCTCGAAGAGCAGAACCTCCTCGACTACCCGCACCCCCTGCTCCGCGTGGGCTCCGGCGCCGCCGGCTACACCGACGAGCTGCCGCAGCCCGACTTCGACCCCGCCCACGTGCGCACGATCGACCAGTGGGGCGGCGCCACGCCGCAGATCTTCAGCGATGTCTCGGCCGAGATGCACGACGAATTCGCTCTGCGCTACGAGATCGAGATCATGTCGCGCTGCGGCCTCAACTACTACGGCTGCTGCGAGCCCCTGCATAACAAGATGCATATCCTCGCCAACGTCCCCCGCCTGCGCAAGATCTCCGTGAGCCCCTGGTGCAAGGTCGACCAGGCCGTCGAGAACGCCCGGCAGACCTACGTGTTCAGCCACAAGCCTTCGCCGGCGATCCTGGCCGAAGACCGCTTCGATGCCGCACGCGCCGAGGCCGATATCCGCGACCGCCTCGCCAAGTCCGCCGGGATGCCCTGCGAGTTCATCATGAAGGACATCTCCACCGTCCGCGGCGACGTGGACCGGGTCATCGCCTGGTGCACCCTGGCCTACCGCATCCTCACCGAAGTCCCCGTCGATGGCCTTACCCGTTCTCGAACCCACCTTTGCGGTTCGCCCGGCGGCGCGCTATGCTGAGTTGGCGGGTGCACTGGCGCGCGCGGGGCCTCTGAGCGGCAGCCCTTGGCGGGGGCCGAGGCGGCTGTTGCGGCGGGGGCCGGCAGCCCGCGGCGGCGGTGCGTTCCCGTGACGAGGAGTCTCCCATGTTGCAGCGAGCCATGGCCATGCTGATCCTGGGTTGGGGTGTTGCCGGTGCCGCGCCGGCCGTCAGTGACCTCCGCGCGGTCTACCGTTCCGGTCAGGTCTTCCTGACCTGGAAGGAGGCGGCGGTGCCGCCGGGGACGACCTTCAGCGTCTACCAGTCGCGCGCGCCCATGCTCGACGACGACGGGCTCGCGGCGGCCCGGCGTGTCTGTGAGGGCATCGAGCCGCGTTCCGCGGAGGACTGGACCCGCGACAAGGGCAACTACGGCAAGGGCCGGGCGAAGGACCCCAAGACGGGCCAGCGTCCCGACCCCGCCGCGCCGGTGGGCTTCATCATCGAGCCCGGGGGCGCGCGCCTCGACCCGACCAGCGGCCTGCATGTGCACACCGTCGGTGCCGACGACGAGGGCGCGTTCCACTATGCCGTGACGACCGTGCTCGACGGCCGCGAGGACCGCGCCCTGGTCGGTGACGCGAACACGCTGGCGGCGCCGGTGTCGCAGCAGCGCGCGCCGGTGCAGCCCATCTGGCAGGGCCCCGGGACGCCGCCCGCGCCGCAAGCCGGGCAAGGGAAGCCGCTCTATATGCAGTTGCACGCCAAGGGCAACCGTGCCGCCTGCTCGTATATCGTCTTCGGTGACGCGCGACAGGCGTGGCGCGCGGGCATTCCCTTCATGTTCGACGTGGCGGTGACCGGAGACCGCGTCAATCTGATGCCGAGCGATACCATGTACGTCGGCCGGGCGTTTCCGCGGGCTCCCGAGGCCGGCAGCGAGGTCTGCGGCATCTGGACCTTCTGGTATGGCTGCAGCGACCGGATCGCCACGCCGGCGGCGATCGACGTCGGCACGCCGACGGACTACACCGAGCGTCGTCTGCTCTTCATGATCGACTGGGTCAAGACGCACCTGGGGACGGATCCCGAGCGCACCTGCTGCGTCGGGTCATCGATGGGGGGCTGTGGCGCCATGTCCTTCGCCTTCCGGCACCCGGAGATCTTCGCCGCCGTCAGCGCCCACGTCCCGATCGTGGCCTACAACGAGGGCGACCCCGCCAAAGGCCAGAAGCTCGGCTGGCATGACAACACCTTCCGCCTGCGGCCGTTCTGCGGGCCGCTCAGCCTCACCTGCAGCGATGGCGTACCACTGGCAGAGCGCCTCGACGCGACCGCCTTCGTGCTGGGGCACCCCGCCGACCTGCCCTTCCTCTTCCTGGCTCACGGTCGCCAGGACACCTCCATCCCCTGGCACAACAACCCGCCGCTGTACCGGGCCCTGCAGGCCATGCGGCACGGCTGCGCGGTGGCCTGGAACGACGGCGCCCACCCGGAGGTCGACGGCCTCCTCCCTGCCGACGTCAGGAAGGCCTCCAACGACGGCATGGCGCGTTTCGCGCTCAACCGCTCCTACCTCGCCTTCAGCCGCGCTTCGCACGACAGCAACCCGGGCAACGGCGACAACACCGACGGCGACATCGTCGGCTTCATCAACCGCGGGCTGACCTGGGCCGACCCGGTCGAGACCCCGACGCGCTACGAGGTGCTGATCTCGTGCACCACGGACGCGGTCGCCCTGCCCGTGACCGTCGACGTCACGCCGCGGCGCTGCCAGGCCTTCAGGCTGGCGCCGGGCCAGGCCTGCACGGCGGTCAACACCGACAGCGCCGGGAAGGCCATCCAGTCGCTGCGGCTGGAGGCCGATGAGCACGGCCGGGTGACCTTCCCCGGCTTCCAACTCACGCAGCCCCAGGGCAACCGCCTGGTGCTGACCCGGTAGGCCGACCGCAGGCCGTGCCGCCTGGGCTGCTCCGGCGTCCGGTTCTGGCACCCCTTCAGCGCCCGCGGGGCGCAGTGTCCGCCCGATCATGTCACCATGGAAATCGCGGTCGATTTCCACAGGAGGGTGCAGGGTTCGTGGGTCCGTGATTCCGGGGCTCGGGCTTTCGCGCGACCCCCGGCTGCGATCTGGCATCCCTCCAGGATGGCGGCGGCGGCGCGGACGGCTTGACAGGTGGGCGACGCCGGCCTATAGTGCCCTTCAGTAATGCTCTGTGGGCGTCGTGCCGGTCGATGAGGTCCGGTGCGGCGGTGGATGCGACGACAACAATGACGGCACTGCGCTATTACGGCACCAGCTACGCCTTCCGCTTTAGCGGCTGAGGCGCGGTTGCGTCTGCCTGCGGTGACGCTGAGTGACAACCGGCCTCGACAATCGGGGCCGGTTTTTTGTGTTAAAGGGAGTCTGGTTCCATGAGTAACGCGCCTGTCCGGGTTGCCATCCAGGGCATCGCCGGGTCGTTCCACGAGATGGCCGCGGCGAACTACTTCGAGCAGAGCCCACAGATTGTCTCGACGGAGACCTTCGACGAGGTCTTCGCGGCCCTGGCGCGCCGGGATGCGGACTACGCCGTCATGGCGATCGAGAACACGGTGGCGGGGAGCATCCTGCCCAACTACGCCCTGCTGCGCGACTCGACGCTGAAGGTGGTGGGCGAGACCTACCTGCGCATTGTGCACAACCTGGTGGCCCTGCCGGGTCAGCGCGTTGAGGACATCCGCGAGGTCTACTCGCACCCGATGGCGATCAGCCAGTGCCGGACCTTCTTCCGGCGCCTGCCCGAGGTCAAGCTCGTCGCGGCCGGCGACAC
>JAGVUW010000835.1 GCA_019136035.1 Verrucomicrobiota bacterium
GAAGGACTTGAGCGGTGCACAACTACCGCGCAGTGCCCAACGCTCCATCCGTCGCCCTGGCCGCCAAGCACAATGGGGTGGGTCTGGGGGAGCGATTCGCCCGTTCTGACAGGAGGGGGATTCTCTTCCCGGCGCAACAGCGGAGCGCATCCAGTGAATAACACGACCGGCCGCATGCACAGGCTCCCTCCGGCGCTCCTCGTGTGCCTTGCGCTCTTGTCCAGCCTGTCCGTGGGCATGGCCCAGATGAGCGATGCCTCACGGGCGCTTGCTGATCACCTCGTACCCAGTCTGCTCGCCAGGCGTGATGCTGTCCGCGGAGGCTATGAGACTGAGGCCACAACCTGGGAAGCGCGCATGGACACGCCCGCCTATGCATCGGTCTGCGTACTCTTCAGCGACCGGTCTGACGCGGGCTTCAGCGCCACCGCCGCTGAGACTGCGATTGCAGGCAGTTCCGCGAGGACCATTTCAAGACGGCTTCTCGGGAGCGGCGAGAAGTGGCTCATCGAGGAGACAGTCCTCGGGGCCGAGCATCCGGAAGCGGGCCCCGGATCGGCGGCGGGGGCCGATTTGTTCTCCCAGCGCGATGTCGCCTACGACGGAGACATGGTCCTTGAACTGCGCGACTCGAAGGAGGTGGTCGTGCCGAGGACTACTGCAGCCGGGCTTTATTTCGGAGTCATGTCACTTGACCTCTCCACGGGGGACTGGGATGGCCTCCTGAGAGAGCGGTCTCGCCCGGGACACACGGTGGTTCTCACGTACGATGACGCAGGCGATGTCGTGCTCACCTACACGGATGTATCGGAGACGCGGGGGACAACAGAGACGGCGTACCGGTTTCGACCTGCTCTGAGCTACGCACCCATATCGGTTGTTTCCGCCCACAATGGTGTCGCCACGCAGGAGATCAGGTACGGCTACGATCTCGTCAGTGCCGCCGACATGGCGCGTCCCCGAGCCGTGTGTCAGGCGCGACGTCTGGGCCTGGAGCCCGACTCGCCATGGAATGTCGAGCTGACGGTAGTAAGGTCGTGGAGTCTCCGTCATGTGTCTGACGACGAGTTGGTTCTGCAGTTGCCCGACAAGTACGTACTTGTCGACGGGCGGTCTGGCAGGCCCGTGATCGCTGAGATGGACGGGGGTGAGGCGGTGGAACTGCCCAGTTGGGCTTTCCCCAAGACTGACCAAGAGACGGTCCCGCCTCGGGGCAGGAACGGACGTGCGCGCGAAAAGGTTCACCTGAGCCTGGATGGGGCCGACGCCGGTGCAGACCCCGATTCCGGGGCACAGCCGCTCCTATCGAACGCATCTGCGCCGCTGGACCTGCCGAGCCCCTCTCGGGAGCTGCCTTGTCGGGGACGCCCGGGTGTCCTTATGCTCATCGTGGGAGGCACAGTCCTAGGCATCGCGGCGTTCGCCCTCTTCCTCCGGCGGAGGAGGCGGTCCACAGCCGCACCGCTCCACTCACCGTAACGGCAGCGCGGTGCGCCCCGCTATTCTGCGACGGGGGGCGATGTCCCATGCTGACGTCAGGGGTATTCTACGCCTTGCTCAGGGCGCGAGGATCGGCCTGTCTCGCCAGCGCGACGCGTTCCAGGCGCTCGAGGACCTCCGCGGGGACAGCGCCGCGGCCGGTGCGCATCTGCTCCGTTATCATGTCGAGGAGTCCAGCGGCCGTCAACGGCTCCTCCGGCCAGACAGCCCGACGAACCACTGCCGAGAATGACTCCCGGGGGCCGCGTTTGGCCCGCCGGAGTCTCTCGTAGGCATCGAGTTCGAGGGTGATGGTCTTGGTAGCCATACACGTACCGTACATGAAAAGTACACGGGAAGCAACGTCGCTAAGTGGCGCACCCAAGCACATGGGTTTGCCCACAATGGCCCTGGAGGATTCAGAGTTCCTTGTCGACGTCAAGGGTACTCTGCGCTCTTGTCGGCACGCGGGCGACCTCCTGTCTCGGCAACGGGATGCGTTTCGAGCCGTGACGGGCTGTTTCGGTGGCCGCCACTTAGGCCGCGTCCGCTCCGTGGCGCGCCCTGCGTCGGGCCCTAGATGCTATGGTCGGGACTGCCACCAGGCCCAGCAGCGCGGCACTTCCGCTTGATGGCCCTGATCTTGAATGGGTTCAGAACTCTTCGGAAGCAGACTTCCTCAGGCCCAAGAGAGGGCACGTTCAGGCGAAATGCCAGCCATCCCCCCCGAGTGTGGAAGACGCCGGGGTGCAGTTCATGGTGAGTGAAATCAGAAGGCAGATCCACTACCCAGTCCCTCCCTTCCTTGCGGTACGTCCCGAAGGGAAGGGTTGTGCTTGGGCCGAGTGTCCAGTCCAGCGTCACGGCGTAGCAGACAACGCTCCCGTCTGCGAATTCGACGTAGGGATCTATGCCGGTGACGGCTCCAAGCGGATTGGTCCACATACCTCCGATCGGGCGACAGTGGTAGCCTGACAGCGCAAGCAAGGCCACCACCAGCAATGACACCCCGAGCCAGAGCGTCCGATGGCAGCGGCGAGGCGGTTGGGGGCCGTCTGGGGCAGTCTTCATAGTGGTACGCATCCCCTATCCGCGACCGGCCGGCGGCGCCTCTGCGCGCGTCCGGCTTGAGGTGATTCGGGGCGCTGCCCAAGCCGCGCGCTTCTCGTGTCGAGCCCTGCGGCAGGCCTCTACGCTGTTCCTGGGCCCGGGCCTGGCTGCTCCCGGGAGCGGCACTGCGGAGAGGGCCTCACGGGGCCGGCGTCGTCACCTGCAGCACCACCTGGCAGGTAGCGGCGCTCGGGTCATCGGGCTGTCCGCCGCCCAAGCTCAGGCGGAAGTCCCCGGGCTCCACCATGGGCGTGCCGTCATCGGTGTAGCAGGCCAACTGCTCCGGCGTCAGTTCGAAGCAGACCGTCTGCGTCTCACCAGGCGCCAGGTGGATACGCCGGAAGCCCTCGAGGTGATGCCGCGGCACCGGGACGCTCGCCTGGACATCGCTCACATAGAACTGCACCACCTCATCGCCCGCCACGTCGCCGGCATTGGTGACCTCGACCGTCACCTCGACACGGTCGCCGGACCGGATGGCGGCCCGGCTGAGTTTCGGGTTGGCGTAGGCGAAACGTGTGTAGCTGAGTCCATAGCCGAACCGATACAGCGGCGCCTCGCTCATGAAGCGGTAGGTGCGGCCGGCCATCCGGTAGTCGGTGAACGGCGGCAGTTGCGCCAGCGACGTGACGAAGGTCACGGGCAGGCGTCCGCCGGGGTTGTAGTCGCCGAACAGCACATCGGCGATGGCGTGGCCGCCCTGTTCGCCCGGGTACCAGGCGTAGACGATGGCATCGCACAGGGGTGCCGCCTCCGAGAGGTCGATGGGGCTGCCGCTGAGCAGCACCAGGACCACCGGCCTGCCCGCCGCCTTCTCCCGGCAGGATCTGAGCAGCTCGAGCTGCTTGCCGGGGAGGCCGATCCGGACGCGGTCACCGCCGCCGTCGGAGAGCGCTACGGCCCCCTCCTCGCCCTCGAGCTCGGTGGTGTAGCCCAGCACGGCAATCACGACGTCAGTGTCGCCGCGGATACACCAGTTCAGATCGGCCTCGGAGAGCGGCTCGTCGCGCCACAGATCGCATCCCTTGCCGTAGTGGATCTGGGTGCCCACCGACACCTTGGCCAGGATCCCGTCGAAGGGGGTGACCATGGTCGGCGAGAAGCCATTGTAGTTGGCATAGAGCGCCACATCGTTCTGCGCGTTCGGCCCGACCACCGCGACGCGGTTGAGGTCCTTCCGCAGGGGCAGGACGCCGTCGTTCTTGAGCAGCACGATCGATTCACGCGCCATCCGCAGCGCCAGGTCGAGATGCTCACGACAGCGCACCTTCTCGACCGGGATGCCGGCAAAGGGCACCTGCGCGGGCGGGTCGAACATCCCCAGCCTGAAGCGGGCGGTGAACAGCCGTTTGACCGAGCGGTCCAGCTCCGCCTCGTCGAGCAGCCCCTGCTCGATCGCGTCGTTGAGGTAACGGAACATGTCCCCGCAGTTCAGGTCGCAGCCGTGGCGCAACGCCAACGCCGCCGATTCGGCCGGGGTAGCGGTGACCCTGTGGGTCGCGTGGAAGTCCTTGATCGCCCAGCAGTCCGAGACCACGTACCCCTCGAAACCCCATTCCTCGCGCAGGATCTTCTGGAGGAGCAGGCGGCTGCCGCAACACGGCTCGCCCAGAGTGCGGTTGTACGCCCCCATCACCGACCACGCCCCGCCTTCGGTCACGCACGCCTTGAAGGCGCGCAGGTAGGTCTCCCGAAGGTCGCGATGGCCGATGACCGCGTCGAACTCGTGCCGCAGGCTCTCGGGGCCGCTGTGGACGGCATAGTGCTTTGGCGTCGCCACCAGCTTGAGATAGCGCGGATGGTCGCCCTGGAGGCCCTGGCAAAACGCCACCCCCATCCGGGCGGTGAGGTACGGGTCCTCGCCGTAGGTCTCCTGGCCGCGTCCCCAGCGCGGGTCGCGGAAGATGTTGATGTTTGGCGCCCAGAACGTCAGCCCGAAGTAGATGTCCCGGTTCTCCTGCCTCAGCGCCTGGTGATGCTTGGCGCGCGCTTCATCGCCGATCGCCGTTGCCACGGCCTTCATGAGAGGCTCGTTGAAGCTGGCGGCCATCCCGACCGCCTGCGGGAAGACGGTCGCCACCCCGGCCCGGGCGACACCGTGCAGACATTCGTTCCACCAGGTGTAGGCGGGCACATCCAGCCGCGGGATCGGCGGCGCCTGGTGCAGTGTCTGGGCGACCTTCTCGCGCCGGGTCATCTGCGAGACCAGGATATCGACCCGCTGATCGACCGGCAGCGTCGTGTCAAGGTAGCGTTTGTCCACTCGATCCGTTTTCACAAGGCACCCCTTCCACCGTCAGACGGATCTCCCTCCTCGTGCCCGCGCCAGCCCATGACTCCCGTGACGAGCATGCGGGCTCCGTGGCCAACGCCATACTTGAGCATGGCCATCCGCTGCAAGCCACCACCCGGCCGACGAAATCACTGTGACTGCCCCGGATGCAGAAACCAGCAAGGGGCGAGGCTTGGCAGCGTCCACGGCTTCTGTGGCTGCGCGTTGCGGGGGTATGGTGCTGATCCGGGCGTCGGGACTGCCGGGTGGGTCATCGCCCCTTCACTGCGTGCCGTGCAAACACCCACCCGAAGTACGCCACAGGAACAGCGCCAAGCCGCTGCCAGCCGATGGCGCAGACGAGGATGACGGGTACCACGGCGACGAAGAGGAGCGACAGAATGCCGGAGAACAACCGCATGATGATAGGAGAGCGCATCCCACTCCGCCACAAGTCTGCCAGCGCGGTATGATAGTCCGCCGGCAACATAGCAGGTGGCAGCGGCGCTGACGATGGCGCTGGCCTTTGGCAGAGTGGGTTGGGGACGGTTCGGAACCCGCCAGATGGGGTACTTGCGACGGTTGCTTGTATTGGGCGGTCTGGAGCGATATGCTCGTCTATCGGGAATCACGACGGGGCTTGCGGGCGTTTGGATTGGAGCGCAACTATGGGCACGTTCTACGTCTGCCTCCTGGTCGCGTCGACCGTGTTTTCGCTCGGGGCGTTCCTCTTCGGCCACGACGCCGACCACGACCTGGGCCACGGCCTGGACCACGGCG
>JAGVUW010000380.1 GCA_019136035.1 Verrucomicrobiota bacterium
GCCGCGGCGCCGCCGACGGCGGGCCAGGCCGAGACCACGGACATCGGCCAGGCGGGGCGCGTGAGGCCAATAGGGCAGACGGGCCGGGCCCGTCAGGCCGGCCAGGTGACAGCGCTCCCCGCGCTGGCAGGCTCCGCGGCACACATGCCAGCCGGGCCGGCGCCAGGCCCAGGCGCCGGTGCTGTCGGGGCGGGGCTTCGCGTGCCGGCGGGCTTCCGCGCCGCCCCGGACAGCACCCCGGAGCCGTACACCGGTACGGGCTGGGCTCGCGAGGTCGTGCACGACGCGACCGGCATGGTGATGGTGTACGTCCCGGCCGGCAGCTTCACCATGGGCAGCCCGGCGAGCGAGGCAGAGCGCAATAGCGACGAACGCCAGCACCGCGTGACGTTGACGCGCGGGTTCTATCTTGGGAAGTACGAGGTGACGCAGGATCAGTGGCAGCGGGTGATGGGAACGAATCCGTCGCGCTTCCTGGCCGCCGGCCGCAATGCCCCGATCGAGCGCGTGTCGTGGGAGGATTGCCAGGCGTTCTGCCGGAAGCTCGGCGAGGGCTTCCGTCTGCCCACCGAGGCCGAGTGGGAGTACGCCGCCCGCGGGGGACCGGTATCACGCGGGTTCACCTATTCGGGGTCGGACCATCCGGACGACGTGGGGTGGTTCAACGGCAACAGCGGCGCCAGGACAGTCGACGTGGGGCAGAAGCGCGCGAACGAGCTTGGCCTTCACGATATGTCGGGAAATGTCTTTGAGTGGTGCCAGGATGGCGGCGGCGACTACCCGTCCGGAGCTGTGGTTGACCCCGTCGACCGAAGCACGGGACCGGAGCGCATCATGCGCGGTGGCGCGTGGGATGGCAACGCCCGGAACGGTCGTTGCGCTAACCGTGCCAGGAGCGCGTCGTCGATGCGTGGCGGCGACCTCGGCCTCCGCCTGGTGCGAACGGCACCCTGAACTCCCGCCCGCCGGCCGGCCGGGAGGCACAGCCGAGGCCCAAACGAGAAGGGCTTGCAGCGCGTTGCTGCAAGCCCATGGTGTGCTGTGGCGGAGAGGGAGGGATTCTTGCTGCAAGCCCATGGTGTGCTGTGGCGGAGAGGGAGGGATTCGAACCCTCGGACCGGCAAGCCGGTCAACGGTTTTCGAGACCGCCGCCTTCGACCACTCAGCCACCTCTCCGCAGATGGTGCAGGCCCTGTCGATGGGGCTCAAGTCGGCGTACTATAGCGCCGCCGGCGGCGCTGTCCACGCCTCAGCCCTCCGCCGGCGCCGGGTCGTCGCGGATCATGGCCTCGGCGATGCCGAAGGCGATCATGCTGGAGATCAGCGAACTGCCGCCGTAGCTGACCAGCGGCAGGGTGATGCCGGTGGGCGGCATGAGGCCGAGGTTGACGCTGAGGTGGACGAAGGCCTGGGTGACAAGCATGCCGGCCATGCCGATGATGACGGCGGCGCGGAAGCGGTCCTGGACGCGGCAGGCGTGGTGGTGCCCGTAGATGACGAGGGCCAGGATGATGAAGAGGAGCGGCAGCATGCCGACGAAGCCGACCTTCTCGGCGGTGCTGGCGAAGACCGAGTCGCTGTGTCCGAGGGGCAGGTAGGCGCGCGACCAGAGGCCCTCTTCCCAGGCGCGCCCGAAGAGCCCGCCGGAGGCCAGGGTGCGGCGGAACTGGATGATATGCCAGCCGGCGCTGCGGGCGACGCTGTCGGGGTTGAGGAAGGCGGTGATGCGGTGCCAGACGTAGGGGTAGCGCCAGAGGACGACGCCGATGGCAGGCAGGACCGCCGCGGCCGCGAAGGCCAGGTGGCGGGTGCGGCCGCCGAAGCCCCAGAAGAGGAGGACCGCCGTGAGGGCGTAGATCAGGAGCGACCCGAAGTCCGGCTGGAGGGCGATGGGGAGGCCCCAGAGGGCGACCAGGGCGGCCATCGGCACGGCGTCGCGCCAGGAGCCCGGCGACGCGGGGTGGCGTTCGAGGAGTCGCGCCAGGCTCAGGACGAAGACTGGCTTGGCGAGTTCGCTGGGCTGGAGGAAGTAGCCATGCCAGGCGAACCAGCCGCGCATGCCATTGATGCGGATGCCGAGGACGAGGACGACGGCGAGGGGCACCCACACCGCGGCCACGAGCCAGGGCAGGCGGCGGCGGTACCAGGCGGGGGTGAGGTGGGCGCAGAGGACCAGGGCGGCGGTGCCGAGGAGGACCCAGAGCACCTGTCGCGAGGTGAAGTGCTGGCTGCTGTAGGCATTGCGGCAGGCGCTGTGGATGGCCCAGCAGCCCCAGATGCTGACGCCGATGAAGGCGAGGGCGGCGCGGGAGAGCCCCCAGCGCCTGCGGCGGGCGCCATCCGGGTTGGCAGCGGTGGTCATGGCGACGCCTCCGCGCTGCGGCTGCCGCGCAGGGGGAGCTGCACGTCGTAGCCAGGACGGAGTTCGCCGGCCTTGCGCCAGGTCTCCGGGAGCCACCGGCCCTCGCGGTCGAGCATGACGCGGAAGGACCCCGGCAGCCCGCGCAGGATGTCGTCATGGGCGCGCTCGAGGCCGCTGATGCCGACCTCGGTGCCATCGGGGGCGCTCTCGACGGCGCCGATCAGGGGCCTCAGGACCGGGTCGTCGACGACATGCCGGCGGAAGGCGGCGGTGACCTCGAGGCCGGGAACGAGATCGGAGAGGGCCTCGAGGCGCACGGCCTGAGCGGCGGGGAGGTCGCGGGCGAGCTGGAGGCGCTGGCCGAGGCAGTCCTCGGGGAGGGGCCTTGGCAGGGCGGCGGTGAGCCAGGGCTCGCGGTCGAGGCGGTCGCGGAGCATCTCGGCCTGATCGCGGTCGCGCGGCAGGTGCCAGGACACGTTGAAGACCCGCTCCGACCAGGCCAGCGGACGGCCGTCGCGGTCGAGGATGCGGCCGCGGCCGGCCGGGACGACGCCGGTGAAGAGCGCCTCGCGGGACATGGCCTCGAGGTAGCGGTCGCGGTCGACGATCATGAACTGGCCGAGGCGCAGAACGATGATCAGAGCCCAGAGGCAGAAGCCGAAGAGGAGGATGGTGAGGCGGGCGGCGTGGCGTGGCGCCGCGGCGCGGTCGGCGGGGACCGCGGCAGGGTCAGTCGAAGGCGCGGGCGGGTCTAGCGTTGGGGTGATGGCCGGGAGCACGTCCGCACCAGGAAGAGCGCGTGGCGGGCGGCGTCGTCGCGCCCGCGGTCGTTGGGAGAAATCCCGGCGAGGTGGCAGCTCCACTCGGCCATCTGGGCCTGCACCTGGTCGAGACGCGCCTCGTGGCGGCGGTACTCCTGGGTCACCTCGCGGGCGCCGGTCAGGAGCAGCGCCGCCAGGGCCGCCAGGAGGCAGACGCCGAAACGGCGTTTCCAGGTCTCGAGGTTAGGTGCAAGGCTCACCGTGGTTCTCCTTCGGGCTGTACGGGTCGTTCCTTGCGGTGTCAGGGCGTCGTCTCGGGCGTCCGCAGTTCGGCGGCCATCTGGGCTTCAGCGCGGCGGCGGTCGTGCTCGAAGACCAGCTTCATCTCGGCAGCCCAGCGTTCGGCATTCCAGATTTCCAGGCGGCAGCCGCAGCCGATCACGGCGGCCTCGGTGCCGGGGACGAGACCAAGGAGGTCGCGAAAAGCGTGCGGGATGGTGATGCGGCCCTGGTTGGAGACCCGCTCGGGCTCGGTCCAGGGCCAGATCGTGCGCGCCGTCCGACGCAGGCGGATGTCGCTGAGGAGCTGCGGCACCGCCTCGTCCTCGGGGCGTGCCATGTCAGCCCAGACCGCCTGCGGATAGACGCCCAGAGCGCCCTCGGCGTGGGCGTGCAGCATCACGGCGGCACCGAGGCGCTCGAACTCGGCCGCGAAACGCGGGCCGAGTCGGAGTCGCCCGTTGGCGTCGATCTGGCAGCGGTCCTGTCCAGCGAACTGCACCATGATGATGGACCGACGGCGTGGCCTCTCGCAGGCGCTCTCATCCAATTCTGTCCAAAAGATAACTGATTCTGTCCAAAAGATCAAGGGCGCTCGACAGATTCGGGGGCCGCGGGGCCATGGGACCCAAGGGACTCAAGGGACAGCGAGCAACACCGGGGACCACGGGGCGCCGAGGGACCGTGGCGGCACGTGGGTCGGCGGCGAGCCCATCCTGGCGTCCCTTGTGTCGCTGGTGTCCCTTTCCGGGAGGCCCCAGACCCGTGACCCAGGGCCACCGGGCGGCTCGCGGAGCGGCGCGGGTGGTGGAGATCGGCGGCGGGCGGGCCGTGGGGTAGCGTTGACAGCATCCCGGCGCGGCATGATATTTGCGATCAAACGCGCGGTTCACGGAGGCGTCTGGCGGGCGGCCATGCCTGGCGACAGTGCTGGCGGCGCCACGGTCCGAGTCACTCTTCTGGAGAGAGCCATGAAGCACGTCTTGATCCCGACCAAGCTGGACGCGATTGCCCAGGAGATCCTCTCGGCGAAGGGCTTCGCGGTGCTGCAGGATGCGGACACGGCACTGGCGGAGCTGGTGAAGGCCCACCCCGAGACCGAGGCCCTGATCGTGCGCAGCGAGGAGGTCACCGCGGCGGTGATCGACGCCCTGCCGAATCTGAAGGTGGTGATCCGTGCCGGCGCGGGCTATGACACCATCGACACGAAGCACGCGCGGCGGCGGCGGGTGGACGTGATGAACACGCCGGGTGCGAATGCCAACGGCGTGGCGGAGGAGGTCTTCGCGCTGGCGCTGGCCTGCTACCGCCATGTGGTGCCGGGGGACGTGACCACGCGTGCCGGCAAGTGGGAGAAGAAGAAGTACATGGGTCGCGAGCTGCACCGCAAGACCCTCGGCATCGTCGGGCTGGGCAACATCGGCCAGCTCGTGGCGAAGCGCAGCACCGGCTTTGAGATGCGTCTGCTGGGCTACGACCCGGTGATCAGCGCCGCCAAGGCCGAGGACCTGGGTGTGAAGCTGGTGGATCTGCCGACGCTGTTTGCAGAGGCCGACATCGTGACCCTGCACGTCCCGGAGACCGACGAGACCCGCGGCATGGTGAACCGCGACCTTCTGGGCCGCATGAAGAAGGGCGCCATGGTGGTGAACTGCGCGCGATCGGGGATCATCAACGAGGCGGACCTGCGCGCGCTGAAGGCCGAGAAGGGCCTGCTCTTCTGCAACGACGTGTACGAAGCGGATACGGCCGGTCCGAAGAGCGTCGCGGACATCGCCGACGTGATGCTCCCGCACTTGGGTGCGAACACGCGCGAGGCGAACTCGACGGCGGCGCGGCGAGCGGCCGAGCAGCTTGTGGCGTACGCCGAGAAGGGCGTCACCACGTACGTTGTCAACAAGGGCGTCCCGGACGGCCTGGACGAGGCCTTCCAGGAGCTCGCCTACCACGTGGCGGCGGTGGCGCGGCAGTACCTCTGCGGCCGGCCGGTGCATCAGATCAAATGCAGCTTCTACGGCAACCTCGGCCCATACGCGAAGTGGTTCCTGGCGCCGATCTGCGCGGCCCTGTCGCCGGAGTTCGATCCCCTGCAGGATCCCGAAGAGGCGCAGATGTACCTCTCCGAGCGCGGCATTGCCCTGGAGATCCGCGGCACCGACGAGTCGAAGCACTACGGCAACAGCATGACCATCGACCTCAGCGACGGCGACAGCGCGATCGGCCGGGTGAGCGTGCGCGGCACGATCACCGAGGGCAACATCATGATCTCGCGGATCAACGACTTCGACCGTCTGTACTTCATGCCGAAGGGCCATGCGCTGCTGGTGCAGTACAACGATCGTCCGGGGGTCCTGGCGCGGATCACCTCGGCCTGTGCCGACGCGGATCTGAACATCGAGGACATCCGGGCGCCGCGTGACAGCGTCTATGCGAAGGCCCTGGCGGTGCTGAAGACGAACGCGGCGGTGCCGGCGGCGGTGGTCGAGCGGATCCGCACCGAGATCCAGCCCGACGTGGCCATCGCCATCAGCATCCCCTGAGATGGTGAGACGGGAGCCGCGATGCCCGCCGAGCGTCCGAACATCGTCTTCATCATGTCCGACGACCATGCGGCGCACGCGATCGGCTGTTACGGCAGCCGCATCAACCGCACCCCGCATCTGGACCGCATCGCCGCGGAAGGCCTGCGCTTCGACCGCTGCTTCTGCACCAACTCGATCTGCACGCCGAGCCGGGCGACGATCCTGACGGGGACCTACAACCACGTCAACGGCGTCACCACCCTGACGACGCCGATGGACAACCGCCTGCAGACCTACCCGAAGCTCCTGCAGGCGGCCTGCTACCAGACGGCGATCTTCGGAAAGTGGCATCTGGGCAGTGGCCCGCGGCACTGCCCGACCGGCTTCGACGACTGGGCCGTACTGCCGGGTCAGGGACGCTACCACAACCCGCAGTTCGTCTTCAAGGGCCCCGAGGGCGGCGAGACGCGGACCGTCACCGGCTATGCCACCGACCTGATCACCGACTTCAGCCTCGACTGGCTGCGCCGACGCGACCCGGCCCGGCCGTTCTGCCTGATGATCCACCACAAGGCGCCGCACCGGCCGTGGTACCCGGATGAGAAGCACGCGCGGCTCTTCCTGGACGAGGATATCCCGGAGCCGGAGACGCTCCAGGACGACTACCGCGGCCGTGCTGCGGCGGCCGCCGCGGCGAAGATGCG